>NZ_VIKZ01000002.1:87056-91651 GCF_009711985.1 Dolichospermum sp. UHCC 0260
TTACCCATTACCCATTCTTTAGTCAATTTGAATACTTGTTGGTGAATTTCCTCCGGGTGGTGTGATTCCTGGTAATGGTTTTCTAAATTGTGAATAGATGCGATCGCGCCAAGCGAAAAATGCTTCATAATCAGGATTATTGGCTATGCTGGACAATCCTTTCCCTCTCAGAGATACTGGTAAATCCAAATAAGCACCATCGGGAAACTTCAAAAGCATTGATAAACTAGCAACTGTTAAATCAGCTAAAGTTGGTTCATCACCTGTTAAATAAGGACTACCTACCAACAATTGGGTAATAATATCCAAATCTTGTTTTAAGCTAGTAACAGCCGCATTTACCACATCTGGTGTAAAACCGACACCAAAACCCAGCGCTGACAGAAAATCACCAGGAACACCTTCGATAACACTTCTGAGAATATCTGGAGTGGAAACTGGTAACAACGACTTACGAAAACTCTGATCTTGACTAATAGCTGCAAATAGAGCCTTTCTACCTTTAGCACCGATTGACTCATCAGCCCAATCTTCCAATAATAAAGTCAAAGCGCGTTTTTTGGGATCTATCGGTATCAGCAGACGATCTGGGTATTCTGAATCTAAATATTTAGCGATTTCTGTAGAATCAGCAATATATCTATTGCCATCTTTTAACACTGGAACTTGTTTTTGTCCAGTCAAGCGAAATAATTCTAGCTGGCCAATGCCTGGTGCAACTTCGATTTTGCGATACTCCAGT
Source organism: Dolichospermum sp. UHCC 0260 (assembly GCF_009711985.1). Lineage (NCBI taxonomy): Bacteria > Bacillati > Cyanobacteriota > Cyanophyceae > Nostocales > Aphanizomenonaceae > Dolichospermum > Dolichospermum sp. UHCC 0260. Next base: position 87,799 of record NZ_VIKZ01000002.1, read on the forward strand.
CCTTTATAATCTAAGAGTAAACGAACTTTTTCGGAAAATTGAGATAGTTCCCACTGATATAGTTCTAGCATATTGTATATTCTGCAACTTGTTTAGTTGTTAATTTTATAATTGTATCCTTAATTCTTAGCATTTTTCCTGTGAATTTATCATTTTCTGGGTTGAGTTGTTGCCCATCAAGTTGAAAGTTACTCGAATTTGTGTGATAATTAAACTCGGATTGTTATGCCTGTCAATTGATTGAGCATTTTTCCAGACACTTGAGATTTTCAAAATAGTTCACAGCATAAAATTGTTGAAATTGTTGAAATTGTTGAAATTGTTGGATATTATAATATTCCTACTTCTGACTACCGACTTCTAAATTCTTTGATAACTTTACCTAAATTTTTACAAAAAATCTTGTTCCTCAGTCAAGAACCTTTTTAGTTGGCAGAATGTGATAAATCTTGATATAACTTATATGCAATCAATACAAACAAAATTTATGAACGCTAATTACAGCAAATTATTGACCAAAATTACTGCAATCATGGGATTAATGAGTATCGGTCTTTTAACTACTATCCCATCTCCAGCGAAAGAAGTCCGCAATCCCAATTCCAGACCAAGTATTTTCAACGAACCGCTCTACAATCGTGGTAAAAAGCCCAGTGAAACTGCACCAGTTACCACACCCACACAGCCAGAAACAGAAGTTCCCACTGTTAAACCCACCCCAACAGCACCTCTAACCGAAACAAAAGAAACCAGAAACCTAGTAGTGTTAGCTAATGCTAATGAATCTTTTACAACCCTGATCAAAGCTTTAGCAGCAGCAGGACTGACAGATACTTTACAGGGAGATGGTCCTTTTACCATTTTTGCTCCCACAGATGAAGCATTTAAGAAACTTCCAGCAGAAGCGTTACGGGATTTATTGAAGCCAGAAAATAAGGAAGTATTGGTGAAGGTTTTAACTTATCATGTAGTCTCTGGAAAGGTACTCTCTGGAGATTTGAAATCTGGAGAAATAAAAAGCTTACAAGGAGATCCTATTACTGTTAAAGTTGATAGTGATGGTGTACAAATCAATGATGCAAAGGTAATCAAGCCAGATATTGAAGGTAGCAACGGAGTTATTCATCAAATTGATAATTTGATTCTACCTCCTAGTTTATAGATTTTTAGTATTTGATTGATCAAAATCCGTAAGTTAAAATCCCCAAATTCTCGAAAAAAATCGGGGATTTTACCATGGGAAAAGACTCAGTTTAAACTGGACTTTTTTGAAGAAATAGCCATCAAACTAACGAGCTTTAGCAGTAGTCTTAGCTTCAGTTTGCTTCGCTTCTTGAACTAACTGCATCATCAACTGTTCCAGCTTTTGTGCTGTCTGTTCTTCTTGGTGTAAGTTTTGCTCTAACAACTGGACAACTTGGTTTTGTCCCATTTGTTCCGCTACCTTAATTAAACCACGATAACAAGCTATTTCCAATTGTTCAATCTTACTATGCCATTCTGCCAATCCTAAGTCAATAATTTTGGGATTATCGGCAGCTAAAAGGGCAAATTTTTGACCTTCACTAATTAAACCAACCGCAAGATCACAGGTAATTCGTTGTGGTTGCTCTCCTAAAATAGATAAAACCTGTTTCAGGTTTTCGATATGCTGTTCAGTTTCTGGAAGATGTGGCTCAATCACAGCTTTCAATTTACTATTTTGACAACATTGCCACATCATTTGCTGGGCTTCTAAGAAGCGATTTTCAGCATCGTACATGATGTTCATTTCATAGATAAACTGCTGTTGTAAGCTGGTGATTTTTTTCGTCCCTGGACGCTCGCTAACTAAAACCATGATGATTCTCCTAATGGTATTTCGCTGCCTTTAACAGTCGTTCCATTAACCCTACGTCTAGTCCGACCAATTCTCTTCTTACTAAAGACACAGTAAGGGTGTGAAGTTTAATTGTGATTGCAGTGACAATATCAGACAAAAGTCTGAACTATGATTTATGTGATTAATTTGATTTAGATGATTAATGGGTTTTTTATCCCCAAAATCATCCAAATCATCCAAATCACAAGAATCACAGTTTAGACTGCTGAAAGCTGCTGTATCCACTACTTAAGTGCTATTGAGGAAATTTCATTTTAAAGCTTCCTTCAACAAATCCCGATGTAAAAAAGCTCCATTTATTAAAGATTGAATTTTATGAGGTGACAAAGATTCACCATGATAATAATAATTAATCCAACTTTTACTAATTAAATGTATATCATCTGGTAAATCCTTTAAATCCCAACCAGGTATTTCTAAATCTTCCATTAATCGGTTAACTTTGGGATCATAACTCAATGCAAAACAACGTGAACCTTCACTTGCTGCCATAATTAAACTATGGAGACGCATTCCTATGGACATTTCCACACCGCGAAATACACCTTTTAAAATTTGTGGATCTTCGGAACAAATAACTCTACTCACATCTGGTAATTGAGTATGAATTTTTTCCGCAATTCCTAGATCTTCACTTTTTTGAAATGGCAATAATAAAATAAAAGCTTGGGTTTCTTTCTGCAAATTAACTAAAGCTTGAGTTAAATTTGCTAACCTGTTTTCTGTCAATTGAGGATGATTTCTTAACGTAACTGCAATTCTGGGTTTTGGTAAATCTACTAATTCTGGGACTGGCTTTGAATCTAACGCCCAAACTGGGTCAGGGGCAAGGATATGGGGTATACTCCAATCTGATAATAACCGAGAACTGGAGCGATCGCGCACACTCACTTGAGTACAACCTGCAAAATTCCCCTTTGCTAACCAACGAGTTTGGAAATGCAACAAAGGACCTATACCCTGTCCCCAAGCCACAGTTTTCAAACCCATAACTTGAGCTAAAGCCATTAATCCGCCATAATAAAAAGGGCTAATGCTGCTGGTAGCATCTTGAATTAAACTACCACCACCCCAAACAAAAGCATCACAAGAACGCAAAGCCTTGAAGACTGAGAAAATCGCCATGCGGTTGTAACATTCCACACCATAACGCCGATGAGTTTCTTCAGGATTTCCAGAAAGCACCACAGGAGTAACATCAAGTGGTAGCATTTGCAGAAGTGTGGCTAACAAAGCTTCATCACCACCATTACCCTTACCGTAATACCCAGACAATAAAACCCGCATTTTCCCCATTTTAAATTTTAGATTTTAGATTAATTATGCACGCCCTTTCGATTCCCACCTGGATAATTCATATTTCTAGCGTCATTGAGTGGATAGCCGCAATTTGGCTAATTTGGATATACGGTGAACTTACAGAAAATCGGAGTTGGTGGGGATTGTCCTTTGCCATGTTACCAGCTTTAATTAGCGCAATGTGTGCTTGTACTTGGCATTATTTCGACAATTCCGAATCATTAGAATGGTTAGTCACCCTACAAGCTACCATGACATTAGTTGGTAACTTTACTCTCTGGGCAGCAGCTTATCTAATTTGGCGTTCTACCAAGTCTACAAGCCCCATTGAGACACAATCTATCAAATCAGAACAATGATATCAAAAGAAACCCTCTTTGCCCTTTCTCTCTTTCCCTATCTGGGTTTCTTGTGGTTTATTAGCCGCAGTCCACAAATGCCACGTTTAGCCCTATATGGATTTTACGGCACATTGGTATTTGTCGCCATCACCATCCCCGCCGCCATTTACGCCAAAGTCCAGTACGGAGAACAACTAGCCAACGTAGACTGGTTACATGGCAGTGCCGAAGTTTTTTTAACCCTTGCTAACATCTTACTAGTCTTAGGTTTTCGCCAAGCAGTACAGGAATTAGGGAACAGGGAACAGGGAACAGGAAACAGGGAATAGAA
>NZ_VIKZ01000002.1:91774-131868 GCF_009711985.1 Dolichospermum sp. UHCC 0260
ATGGAAGTCATCCCCGCAATTGATTTACTAGAAGGTCGCTGTGTGCGACTATATAAAGGAGACTACGAGCGATCGCAAGTATTCAGCGAAAACCCCGTTGAAGTAGCGAAAATGTGGGCAGACCAAGGCGCGACAAGACTACATTTAGTTGATTTAGACGGCGCAAAAGCTGGAAAAATCGTCAACTTAGCAGCTATTGAAGCCATTAGAAATAATCTTGATATACCCATTGAAGTTGGGGGCGGATTGCGCGATCGCTCCAGTGTTGTACAATTATTTAATCTGGGAGTAAATTGGGCAATTCTGGGAACTGTCGCCGTTGAACAACCCCAGCTAGTCCAAGAACTCTGTCAAGAATTTCCCCAACAAATTATTATTGGCATAGATGCCCGTAACGGCTTAGTTGCAACTCGTGGTTGGTTAGAAACATCAACAGTATTAGCCACCCAACTAGCAGTACAAATGCAAGAATTAGGTGCAGCAGCCATCATTTACACTGATATCAACCGTGACGGCACACTACAAGGACCCAATTTAGACGCATTACGAGAACTCGCAGCGGCAATTTCCATACCCGTAATTGCTTCCGGTGGCGTAAGTTCCGTCACCGATTTGTTAAGTTTATTAGCTTTAGAACCCCAAGGGGTAACAGGTGTGATAGTTGGTAAAGCCTTGTATACTGGTGATATTCTCCTCAAAGAAGGATTACAAGCTATTGGTCCGGGAAGACTGCAAGATATACCACCAGATTTCGGTATTTCTAGCATTGCTTAAAATGAATTAGCAATATAGAGAAACCTGTAGGGGCGCAGGGTCTGCGCCCTTGATTGTATTGATTATTGCTAGTATTGTATTAGGATTATATTTACTCAATAAATTAGTAATTTTATGCCAAGAAAAGACCAGGGTTGGGTGACATTTCAAACATCTGAAGAAGAACGCAAGATATTAGAAGAATTTTGTCAAAACTCCCAGCGGACTAAAACTGAGATTTTGCGGGAATTAGTGCGGGGACTTAATAAATATTCATCACCGTCCATATCATTATCAACTTCACAGGAAAAAGCAGAAACTAAGCATCCTGAATTTGAAATTGTTAGTCCCAAAAAAGCATTAAAAGTGAGTTCGCGTAATGTTTTGAAAGGAGTAGTGAAACGAGTCACAACTGGAAGTGTAAATACAGAAATAACTCTAGAAATTGTTCACAAAGTTGAGTTAACTTCCATGATTACTAGAGTTTCCGCTGAAGAATTAGAATTATCTGAAGGTACAGAAGCCTATGCTGTGATTAAATCTAATGATATTGTGATTGCAAAAGATTAGAAATACTTAACTTAGATTCCCGACTTCTTTAAGAAGTCGGGAATCTTTTTGTTTACTAAGCTTCGATTTTTACACCTTTCCAGAAAGCAACATAACCTTCGATATTTTTAGCTTTTTCCTTAGTGCTAGGATAATACCAAGCAGCATCTTTATTAACTTGTCCGTCAACTTCAACACTGTAGTAACTAGCAACTCCTTTCCAGGGACAAGTGCTGTGAGTGCTACTGTCTTGAAAATATTCTTTCTTGATAGAGTCAGCAGGGAAATAATGATTTCCTTCCACAACTACGGTATTATTGCTTTCGGCTAAAATAGCGCCATTCCAAATTGCTTTCATGATTTGAGTTTAAAAAAAGTTAACAATTTATATTGTGACATTTAAAATAACTATTTATTTACGTGATATACTGAAATTTGGTAAAAGTTTTGCGAAATAGCAATCACAAGTATCGAAATAAATTTTAGTCCTGCTAAATTTAAAGACTGTGAAAAAAACCGATGAAATAGTCCAGAAACTTGTTAATTGGAAATTAGATTAAGTAAGTAGACGAAAATAAATCAAAGTAGATTAAGTAATGTAAAAAATCTGGAGATGATTTCGTAGTAAGGGCTTCAGCCCTCAAATGAGGAATAAATTCCTCGTATCATTCTTGATTTCTGAAAAAAAATATTTTTCCCTCGCAAGCGAAAGAGTCAAAGTCTAAAAAACTACAAAATCCATGAAGAACTACAAGCAACTCGAAACCCGTAGGTGTTATGTTCCTGTCCTGAATTAGCGTAAAGACGACGCATGGAACGACAATTTGCCAGGCCAGTATACCAAGAACCACCGCGAAGAATTCTTCCTTTTGGATTATGACTTGTATTTATCCATGCGATTCCATCTGTAGGCGCACCTTCATAGCTATCATGCCAATGGTCTTGACACCATTCCCATACATTTCCGTGCATATCGTATAATCCAAACCTATTAGCAAACTTCATACTACCTACTTCTGTTGTTTCCTGTCGATAATCTCCTTCACCACCATATTTGCCATTATAGTTAGCCAAATCTGTTTTCAGTGTTTCACCAAAATGAAATGCTGTTTTTGTCCCAGCGCGACAAGCATATTCCCATTCTGCTTCACTAGGAAGGCGGTATTGTTTTTTAGTATGATGTAAGAGGCGCAAGCAGAACTCCTCCGCATCATCCCAAGAAACGCACTCAACAGGGCGATTTGCTCCTTGAAAATGAGATGGGTTAGGATTTAGTTCTCGATTTATTTGTGGGAAAGAAGCTACTGCTTTCCACTGCGCTTGAGTGACAGGATACCGACCGAAACAGAAAGATTGTACAGTTACACCATGTTGTTCTCCTTCTCGTCTGAAATAGTCTTCATTATATAGTTTACACAACCTCTCAATTTCATCCTCTGTTGTTCCCATCTGGAATATTCCACCTGGGATAGATATCATTTCTAGGGTTACATTATTATCTAACTTTTCAATAAAGTATTTAGCTTCAATTTTTACTTCTTTAGTTTCTTTGCTTTTGTAACTAACTTTGTTTTTCCTATCTATAATAGCAATTTCAAAATTAAAAGGCTGAATGAATGGCGAAGCATCACATAACATTGGACAAGCATAAGCTTCCAAATTTGGATCATGCTCTTTTCCTTTAATACTTGTGAGAATAAAATTATTTTGCGACTTGTGAGGGATTGCTTGATATGTTGCTTTATCAACATACAACCAACCAGGTTCTGCTGCTGTAACCATTCGAGAAACTGTAAACAAAACACGATGTCCTATTATTTTATCAATATTTAATTGAGATTTATCATATAAAACTTCACCAGTTGCTGCGGCAATACGAAATAATCGCTTCTTGTTGTCTTGTTGATTATAATTATCAACCAAATTACGAAAATTTTCTACAAATGTATATGCCTTATCTACATCCTTAAATGATATGCGATAACCATCTCCACCTAAAGAATGTATTTCATTATATTCATGGATTTCATGATTTTCAAAAGTTTTATTAAAAGCATTTTTAACAAATTCTCTAATCTTATAAACAAAGATTTTCGTACCTTCTACACCTAATTCATCTTCAATAAAATTAGTTGATTTTGAAGACTGAAATAAATCAAGTTGAACTACAGTTAATCGAATGTTTTCTTCTGACATGATAGGTGCTTTTATTTTCTGTGAGTAAATCTAAATTGATGAAATTGGGAATATTAAATATAGTTTGCTGTAGGGGTTCAGCATTGCTAAACCCTTACAGAATGTATATGTTTACATTATATATATTTCGTTTTTGTTGTCAAAAATCATTGAAGATATCATGAAAATCACAAACGCCGATAAATAACCAAACTTATGAGCATTGAACAGGGAATTATTAAAATAGAAGCAATTAAAACTTTTATCGCATAGGTAAAAACTTCAAACTTCAAAAATGCAATTTCTGCATTAATAGTAATTTGTTCAGCAATATCTTTATATTCCTTATATTCTTCTTTAGTTATATCTACACTACCCTTGAAATAGGGTTTATTCAATGCTTCCAGTAATTCATCTGGTTTATATTTCCACAAATGTCCAAAATACCAGAAATTATCTTTGATTGGATCTAAAGAATTTAATTTTTTATTTGGTCTATCTCGCAACCATGATAAACGCTCCAAATCTATTTTAGGCAAAAAAGACAGGGAACAAATCAAAGCGCAAATACAAAGTAGAATCGTTGTTAACAACAACCCAAAATTTAAGGAATGGGGAATATTTTGTGCTGTGACTAAAAGAGTGATAGTTGCAGTAATAGCAGCACCAGAAAAAGCCAGCAAAATACCATTTTTAGCCTCTGCAAACTTCAGCCACTCATTCACATTCTGGAAAATCGCTAGGAGCTTAGTAGAAACCTCATCCATAAGAAAATTTTATGTATACAAAGCAACAGAGGTACGTAATATCATTACAAATACAGATATTATCACTTCACGTCACTTTTTTATAACTCTGGATAGAAGAAATTTTAGAAAATTAATAAAATTCAACACTTTAATTTTTATCCTGTTCATCCTTTAATCCTGGACATCCTGATTCAGACATTTTCCTATCTATAAATTCTAGCGTTCCCTCTGCCAATTCCCCAACGTGCGTTAAAATCCTAATATCTTCATCACAACTCAGACACGCAGCAGCCATCTACCATGCTTCAGTATCCACACTTAGAAAAAGCTTTAAAACATCATTTTGGTTATGATCAATTTCGCCCTGGACAACGGCAAATTATCGAAGATGCGTTAGAAAATCGTGATTTAATGGTAGTTATGCCCACAGGTGGGGGGAAATCTCTGTGCTTTCAATTACCGGCACTTTTGAAACCCGGTTTAACAGTCGTAGTATCACCGTTGATAGCCTTAATGCAAGATCAAGTAGAAGCACTGCGAACTAATAATATTTCTGCCACATTTCTCAATAGTAGTCTCAACGCCTATAAAGTTCGCTCCCGTGAAGAAGCGATCATGAATGGTAAAATAAAATTACTTTATGTCGCCCCAGAACGCCTCGTTAGTGACCGATTTCTCCCCCTTTTAGACGTAGTTAAAGAAAAAGTCGGAATTTCCACCTTTGCCATTGATGAAGCCCATTGTGTCTCAGAATGGGGGCATGATTTCCGCCCAGAATATCGGCAATTAAGATTACTCCGAAAACGTTATCCTGATGTTCCTACAGTTGCGCTCACTGCTACCGCCACAGATAGAGTCAGGGCTGATATTATCGAACAATTAGGATTAAAACAACCAAGTATTCACATTACTAGTTTTAACCGCCAAAATCTTTATTATGAAGTTCGTCCTAAAAGTAATCGTGCTTACGCTGAATTATTAGAAATTGTTAGAGAAAATGAAGGTTCAGGAATTATCTATTGTTTAACTCGTAAAAAAGTTGATGAATTAACTTTTAAATTACAAAAGGATAAAGTTGCCGCTTTAGCATATCATGCGGGATTAAGTGATGATGAACGCTCTAAAAATCAAACTCGATTTATTCGGGATGATGTGCGGGTAATGGTGGCAACAATTGCCTTTGGAATGGGAATTAATAAACCAGATGTGCGGTTTGTTATTCATGTTAATTTACCCCTCAATTTAGAAGGTTATTATCAAGAATCTGGTCGTGCTGGTAGAGATGATGAACCTTCACGTTGTATACTTTTTAATAATTTCGACAATAGAACGACTGATTTTATTATTGAACAAAAAACAGATCCCCAAGCACAATTAATAGCTAAACAGCAATTAAGACAAGTTACAGATTATGCAGAAGGCACAGACTGTAGACGCACAATTCAATTAGGTTATTTTGGGGAAAGATTTCCCGGAAATTGTGGAAATTGTGATAATTGTCTTTATCCTAAACCTGTGCAAGATTGGACAATTGAAGCCATGAAATTTCTATCTTGTGTGGCCAGGTGTAAAGAAAGATATGGAATGTTACATATTATTGATATATTAAGAGGGGCAAAAAATCAGAAAATTGTTGTTAATAAACATGATCAACTTTCTACCTATGGAATTGGCAAAGATAAAACAGTAGATGAATGGCGAATGTTAGGAAGATCCCTTTTACATCAAGGTTTAATAGAACAAACCGCAGATGGTTATTCAATTTTAAAACTTAATGCTTTGAGTTGGGAAGTGATGCGAAAACAACGCCCAGTTTCCATTGCTGTTCCTATAGCCAAGAAAATTACGTGGGAAGAGGGAAATGTCAAAGCAGCAGATGTAGAAGTGCTAATGCAAAAATTGCGATCGCTTAGGAAAGAACTCGCAGACGAACAAGCAGTACCACCCTACGTCATCTTCCATGATTCTACCCTCAAATTAATGGCACAAAGCCAACCAAAAACCTTAGATGAATTTGGCAATCTTTCCGGGGTTGGTAGTCATAAATTATCTCAATATGGCGAAAGATTCTTAGCAGAAATTCAAAAATACCGCCAAGAACAAGGGTTACAAGAAAAGACTATTAATCGAGTTAGTTCCTCACCTCATTCTCACTCACCTTCTGATACAGAATTAACAACATTGGAATTATATAACCAGGGTTTGAGTATTGAAAACATCGCTAAACAACGCAACGTTAAAACTGCCACAATTATCAATCATCTCTCCAATTTAATTGAGAAAAAACAACCTGTAGATTTAAGTAAATTAGTCCCCTTAGAACGCCAAAAGAAAATCTGGAACGTCTTAGAAATTGTTGGTGATATTGCCCTCACACCCATTCGGGAAAATTTAGGTGAAAGCTACAGTTTTGACGAAATTCGTTTAGTTAGAGCAAAATGGCGCAGAGAAAAACAAAAAACCATTAAAGATGATATTGATTTTTAGTTTTTTGCCGATAAAGCCAGAGATAGCAGTTTTGGTAAAACCAAACAAATAGCCGTATTCAATATTGTTAAAAATAGACCATCAATTAAACTCATAAATAACTCTCCCTGTGATAACTACATCTTGATTTTGCATTCTAAACACCATTTTTGAATGTCTTTGACATTGCATAAGTAAATTAAATACTTGCAACTTTTCTATTCCCTGTTATGTATAGCAATCCTGTCTGATTTGTGAAAATTGATGTTTTTACCGAGAATTACAGCGGTTTCCGCTCTTATGAGGGACAAAGTTGAATCATGAAACTCTTGTAGTGCGGGCATCTTGCCCGCTAGATATGTACCTCATAACACCAGGAAGTGCTGTATGAATAGCGCAGAGAAGAAAATAAATATATTCACAAATAATTGAGGATTGCTATTATTCGCTAATATTCTCTTTAATTAGGAGAACATTGGGAACAAAAATCCGGACTAAATTTACAAGATTGACTACCAGTTAATCCGTAGGCTGTACAATATGGGAAACTGGTCATTTCCATTTTGGCGGATTTGCAACTAGGAGTAAGGGCAAATGGTTGAGATTGTTGAGGTTTACGAACCAAAACCATAGATAGCAGCTTAGGCAAAGCCAAACAAGCCCCAGCATTGATGACGGTGAGCAATAATACATCCATCAAATCTATAGGGAATCACCCCCAAATGAAATTTACGTGAAAACAGTTTGACTAAAACTAAAATATATGGCAATGTCCTAAGACTCAACCATAGTATTTAGTTTATATAAAATCAGTTTAGCATAGATTTTTATAGATGGAACGGTGATAATTCAGTAATTTGTCATCAACAATGTGCTTTTAACGTATTAGACATCTCCAGAAAAGAATGTAGAGACGTTCCATGGAACGTCTCTACAAGGGTTGTAAGTCACGCATATTTAATTTTCACCAGATGTCTATTAAATACCGTTATATTAAATTGAAAAAATCACCAATTTAAATTTAACATCAGCATTTATGACACAAAACCAATCTGCAACTTCTTTCTTAGCTAACATTTCTGAGCGGGAAAGCCTGGCTTTACAGAGTTTAGTAGATTACACAAATGTGGAATCACTACCAGAAATTTGGACTTTAGCTGCCAGGAAATTTGGTAATATTGTTGCCCTGCATAACCCCCACTCCAAACCAGAAGTAAAAATTACCTATAGTCAGTTGTCAGGGCAAATTCAACAATTTGCCGCCGGTTTGCAAAAGTTAGGCATCAATATAAACAATAGCGACACTCTTCCCTATGGTGAACGGGTTTCCCTCATTGCTGACAACAGTCCCCGCTGGTTTATTGCCGATCAAGGTATAATGACCGCTGGAGCGGTAAATGCAGTCCGTAGCGCTCAAGCAGAACGAGAAGAATTACTTTATATTATTTCCCATAGTGGCAGTACCGCATTAGTAATTGAGGATCTCAAAACTCTAAATAAGTTAGGAGAAAGCTTAAATGAATTACCGATTAAGCTGGTAGTTCTCCTTTCTGATGAAGTACCACCCACAGAACGTAATTTTCCAGTGGTGAACTTTTCCCAATTATTAGATATTGGTAGTAACAACACTTTAATAGCTACCAAACAAAGCAGCGAAAGTTTAGCGACCCTAATTTATACCTCTGGTACTACGGGAAAACCCAAGGGTGTAATGCTATCTCACAAAAATTTGCTGCACCAAGTTAAAAACTTAGGAACAGTAGTACAACCCAAAAAAGGAGATATTGCCCTCAGTATTCTGCCCACATGGCATAGTTATGAACGCAGTGGAGAATATTTCCTACTTTCTCAAGGTTGTACCCAAATTTACACTAATTTGCGTTCTGTGAAAGGGGATTTAAAGAAATTTAAACCCAATTATATGATTGCTGTTCCTCGACTATGGGAATCAATTTATGAAGGAGTGCAAAAGCAATTCCGCGAACAACCAGCCAAAAAACAAAGTTTGGTCAAGTTCTTACTAGAAACGAGCCAGAAATATATTGAAGCGCGGCGTATTTCGCAGGGATTGAGTTTAAATCACATTCACGCTTCATTTATTGAACGTTCCCAAGCCAAAATAACAGAATTGGGTTTATTATTATTCCATGCACTCGGTGAAAAATTAGTTTATACCAAAGTGCGAGAAGCTACTGGCGGCAACATCAAGCACGTTATTAGTGGTGGTGGGGCGCTACCTGCATATATAGATAACTTTTTTGAAATTGTTGGGGTGGAAATTTTACAAGGTTATGGTTTAACAGAAACCTCACCAGTAACTAATGCTCGTCGTCCTTGGCGAAATTTACGGGGTTCTTCAGGACAACCCATTCCCGGTACAGAAGTGAAAATTGTCAATCCTGAGACTCGTCAACCTCTACCAGTGGGAGAACGGGGTTTAGTCCTGCTCAAAGGGCCACAAATCATGCAGGGCTATTATCAAAATCCCGAAGCCACAACCAAAGCCATAGACACAGAAGGTTGGTTTGATAGCGGTGATTTAGGTTGGGTAACTCCTGAAAATGACTTAGTATTAACAGGTAGAGCAAAAGACACCATTGTTTTAACCAATGGGGAAAACATCGAACCCCAGCCCATAGAAGATGCTTGTTTAAGATCACCCTATATTGACCAAATCATGTTAGTAGGGCAAGATCAACGGAGTATTGGCGCTTTGATTGTTCCCAACCTAGAAGCCTTAGAAAAATGGGCAGAAACTCAAAATAATAGTCAAAAAATTGACTTAGAGAGTAAAATAGTCCAGGATTTGTTTCGTCAGGAATTAAATCGGGAAGTTCAAAACCGTCCCAGCTACCGAGCCGATGATCGTGTTGGACCGTTCAAACTCATTGAGGAACAATTCTCAATTGAAAATGGACTCATGACACAAACGCTCAAAATCCGTCGTCACGTTGTCATGTCCCGATATTGCGATATTATTAACGCAATGTTTGCCAAATAATTCCCTAAATCGCAGATAATCTTTCAGAACTTAATGGAGATATAGGGAAGCAGCCCCGCAGAGGGGAATGGGAAGAAAATTCTTCTTTTTTTCTTTCTTTTTTTCTCCTGACTCCTGACTCCTGACTCCTGACTCCTGACTTCCCCCAAACTACAAACTATTTAAGAGTGAACGGACAATTTTTATGGATGTTTCCAACCCTCAATTGCTTTTAAAACGCCCGATTAATGTCAAAGCCATAGTTACTAGTCTCTGGAAAGAGGAAGTACAACAGCAACTACAAGGTCAAATTAATCAAGTTGACCAACAACTGCAACAATTAGACGTTGAAGGACAAAGAGCAGTTAGCGCCATTCAAAAACAGAGTGTGCAACCACCAGGACCCCAAACACTCCAACAAATTGACAACATTCAACTGCAAGTCAATCAAAAGAAAAGTGAACTTCTAGAGCAGAAAAACCAAATGCTGCAAAACCTCCAGCAAGTACAATTATTGGAATTAGATCAAGAAGTCAATCAATTTCAAATGGAAAGCTTTTTCCGGATTGAACTAGGTGATAATTTGATTAGTAAAATGCAGGTTGAAGTTGTCCTCCGTGATGGTATTGTCGAAGAAATTCGCGGAGATATCTAACATTAGCACTGAAGTAGAAGTTTAGCATATCTCGTTCCCAGTCTCTGACTGGGAATGCTATCACAGAGGCTCTGCCTCTACAGTTATCAAAGCTAATCCATGAAGTTGACACCAATCATTATCACGCTTAACCACTACCCTAGTAGGGGGGGAAATTAATAATTGAGGGGGTTGACAAATGATTTTGAATTTGTTATCATAAAATTGATAAGGAAGAACTATCTTCTCATAAAAATCTATTCAACTGCCCAAAACCGCTGACAATCAAGTAATCGGTTGTGTTTTGTCCAAAAAAACAGATAGTTATCATCAATCTGATTTTTCCAAAAAATCACCCACTTGATCACAAAACTGTTAAAATTCGTAGATTGAAGTCCATATATAATTGATTCTGAAACCACCATATCATGAGCATTAACGAAGTATTTATGCCGGCGCTGAGTTCCACCATGACCGAAGGCAAAATTGTCTCCTGGGTCAAGTCGCCTGGAGATAAAGTGGAGAAAGGCGAAACAGTGGTGGTTGTCGAATCAGATAAAGCTGATATGGACGTGGAAACCTTCTATGAAGGATATCTTGCCCATATCATTGTTCCCGCTGGTGAAACCGCCCCAGTTGGCGCAGCGATCGCATACATTGCCGAAACAGAAGCAGAAATAGCCACAGCCCAGTCCTTAGCCAACGCAGACGGTGCTGCTGCCCCCTCCACACCTGCCCCCATACCCGTACCCGTTGCCGCAATTGCCGCCCCTGCCACCCCATCTCAAAATGGTTCTAACCATGAACCCGGCAGAGTCGTAGTTTCACCCCGCGCTCGCAAACTAGCCAAAGAACTCAAAGTAGATTTAAATACCCTCACAGGTAGCGGTCCCTACGGTCGCATTGTGGCGGAAGATATAGAAGTGGCAGTCGGTAAAGTCCAACCCGTTACTACCCCCGTTGTCACTCCCGCACCCGCACCTGTAGCCGCACCTGCACCTGTAGCCGCACCTGTACCCGTAGCTGCACCTGCACCTGTCGCCACACCAGTAGTTACTAGTGCCGTTCCTGGTCAAGTAGTGCCATTCACAACCTTACAAAATGCAGTAGTTCGGGGCATGGTAGCCAGTTTATCTGTACCTGTGTTCCGTGTCAGTTACACAATTAGCACCGATGGACTCGATAAACTTTACAAACAAATTAAGTCTAAAGGTGTGACAATGACCGCGCTATTAGCCAAAGCTGTAGCCATAACATTACAAAAACACCCCATCCTTAATGCCAGCTACTCAGATCAAGGAATTGTCAATCACCCTAATATTAACGTTTCTGTTGCCGTAGCCATGGATGATGGTGGTTTAATCACACCCGTTTTACAAAATGCAGATGCAGTTGATATCTACTCTTTATCTCGCAATTGGAAATCTTTAGTAGAACGCGCTAGAGCTAAACAACTACAACCAGTAGAATATAACAGCGGTACTTTTACACTTTCCAACTTAGGAATGTTTGGTGTAGATACCTTTGATGCCATTTTACCCCCCGGACAAGGTTCTATTTTAGCCATTGGTGCATCACGTCCCCAAGTAGTTGCCACACCTGATGGATTATTTGGTGTGCGTCAACAAATGCAAGTTACAATCACCTGTGATCATCGCATTATTTACGGTGCTGATGCTGCCGGATTCTTGCAAGACTTAGCGAAGTTGATTGAAACCAATCCCCAATCTTTGACAATGTAAGAGACTAATACCCAGATTCCCGACTTCTGAGAGAAGTCGGGAATCTAAAAAGGGGATCTATAAAAAATATAAACATATACAAATTCCAGATTCTAAGAACTAACATTAAAACAAACGATTAATTAAAAAGTTGGTGTGTATTATGGCAACTAAAAAACAATTCAACAGCTTTGAAGAAATGCTTTCTGGTTCGGATGTCCCCGTATTAGTAGACTTTTATGCTGACTGGTGTGGTCCTTGTCAAATGATGGTACCCATTTTAGAAAAAGTCAACCTTGAACTGAAAGATAGATTACGGATTGTCAAAATTGACACAGAAAAGTATAAAGAATTAGCCAGTCAGTATGGCATTGCCGCTTTACCAACCTTGGTACTATTTAAACAAGGAAAGCCCGTAGACAAAATTGAAGGTGTTATCCAAGCCGCACAGTTAGTACAACATCTACAACCACAGCTTTAAATAGGTTCTTACAATAGAGATGCAAAATTCCGCGTCTCTATAACAGCAACTTTCAGTGTATTTCTTCCTTTGCGCCTTTGCTCCTTTGTGCCTTTGCGCGAAACAAAATTCGCGCTATCTTAAATAAAGAAGATCATAGGAGTGCATCTTTTTATGAAAGGCAAACAAGTTTTACTTACAGGTGGCACAGGGGGACTAGGTTTAGGTGTAACACCCGCAGTTATAGCCCAAGGTGCAGATGTGACTATTCCTTATCGTAATCCTAAAGATGTAGAACGTCTCAAAGGAATTATTTCCCCTGCGGATTTTGCCAGAATTCATTTTATTCCTGCTAATTTAGAAGATGAAGCCTCAGTAGAAAAACTTGTCAGCCGCATGACAAAAGTAGATGTGTTAATTCATTTAGTTGGTGGATTTTCCAAGGGAAAAACTCACGAATACAGCTTTTATGATTGGAAACAGGAAATAGATATCAACTTAAATACAACTTTTTTGACTTGCAAATATAGCCTTAAAAGTATGTTAGAAAACGGCTATGGGCGGATTGTTACCGTCAGTTCTCGCGCTGGTGCTGAACCAGCAGGACAATTAGCGGCTTATTCTGCGGCCAAAGCTGGAGTGATAGCCTTAACAAAAGCGATAGCCGATGAAACTAAAGGGACTAATATTACTGCTAATACCATTCTCCCCAGTGTCATTGATACCCCCGCTAACAGAGTAGGTACACCCGCAGAAATCGCTGATAAATGGGTAAAACCTGAATCTATCGCCCAAGTTATTTGTTTTTTAGCCTCAGAAGCAGCCAAGGATGTCCGTGGTGCAGCAATTCCCGTTTATGGCAATTTTTGAAATACACCACGACTGAGTAAGAGAACGGTTATGAGAGTGGTATCTGTTTGTTACTCAGCAGGTATTACCTATAATTATTAGACATCTCCAGAAAAGAATGTAGAGACGTTCCATGGAACGTCTCTACAAGGGTTGTAAGTCACGCATATTTAATTTTCACCAGATGTCTATTAGTTAAAGCGATCGCAATAGACTTTTTCCGAGAATCTCCGGTAATCTTTCATTATTGGCGATCGCTACACTGACCTTTGAACCTCCTACATTAAACTTTAGAAGATAATCATTGAGGCGATTTCTTAGACTTTGGACGAAAATCTACCACAATCCACTATTAAGATGAAAAATAACACGCACTTGCGAGATAATAAATAATTGTTACATTCAAATTCAAAGCTGGGACAATGCCTTTCGTTCAGATTAAAATTCCTGACCAATTGCTGATCCCATTTGGGGGACCGAAGTGGTCAATAGAACGCATCTCAGTTGTTGGTGTTTCGACAACCGGCACTTACCTACAGTCTGACACGCCACTTGCCTACGTTGATCGGTCTAAGGCTTGCGCCCTTCGTCTCCGAGATTTTACGAAGGTCATGCCTGGGTCATGGAAAGATGAAAATGATAGTTTTGCTGCACTAAATATACTTCAGCAACATCTCAGAGAAAAATGTGAATTGGCAACTGATTCAGAGAAAATCTTTTTGGATCTTTACTTTGAATACTGTCGGCAGTCTGTTACTCTACCTAATGGGATCGAAAATATCTATAAGAAGAAGAAGAAAGACCCCCCACCTCCATACAACGACAGAAACTGGGTATTTGAGGCAATAATGCCTTTGCCACAAGCCCACTTATATCAAAATGACCCGATGGAAGATGACTTTCACTTTGCCCCAAACAGAATGATGAAAGTTGATTTTGCATTTTGGACAGGAGAGCGATTGGTCGCTGTAGAAATAGACGGTAGTAGCCATTCTGGCAGCGAGGCGCACATCCATAAGGATCGGCTTCTACAACGATCTGGCGTTCAAGTCATTCATATCCTAAACAACGAGATTACCAAGTACGGCATGAAGGTCATTCATCGGCTATTACCGCCAGAAATGACTCAGTTCTGGAAGTCATCAGAAGAAAATTACCGTAGTAATCCACTTGATGAGACAATACCATTTTGAAAGCTTGCTAATCCCCTATCTCAACCGTCCCTTGTGGGATTGTCATTGCAACGACCTTTAGCGATCGCCTACATTAAACTTTAGAAGAGAGAGGAATCATGCGATCGCGAAGCACTCCGTAGGAATCGCTTATTTACAGCAGAAACGTCCGAATTGACGAACAAAAGAAGTTTTAATCCTGTTAATCCTTAAATCCTGGACATCCTGATTCAGACAATAATATTAATTTAAAACCCCCTAATACCCTGTTCCAAACCCTCACATACACCTGTAAGAAAATCTAAATCCAAAGTGGCAATAGTATCACTAGGTTTGTGATAATGGGGATTTCGCATAAATGCCGTATCCGTCACCATGATTGCGGGATAACCTTCATCCCAAAAAGGTGAATGATCACTTAAGCGAGTTTGGGGAACTAATAAACCGCGATTTGGTGCTGGTAGCCATTGACTATTTACACTGGATTGTTTCATACTACCACTTAAACTAATTAAATCACCCAAAGTCCGCAAGTTGCCAATTAAAGCAATAAAATCACCGCGATTTGGGTAAAATAATCCCACAGGAAAAGGGTATTTTTGAGAACCAGGAGTAGAATCTCGATATCCCAACATTTCCAAAGATATCATCAAGCGAAGAGGTTGCTTTTGTTCGCGCAACAAAGCTGCATAATCAGCACTACCCAACAACCCATATTCTTCCATATCAAAAGCCACCAACCGCAAAGGATATCTAGCGGGTTTTTCGGCGAAACTTC
This sequence comes from Dolichospermum sp. UHCC 0260, assembly GCF_009711985.1. Lineage (NCBI taxonomy): Bacteria > Bacillati > Cyanobacteriota > Cyanophyceae > Nostocales > Aphanizomenonaceae > Dolichospermum > Dolichospermum sp. UHCC 0260. Next base: position 107,061 of record NZ_VIKZ01000002.1, read on the forward strand.
TGGCAAATTCTAATAAAACCGCCACACCCGTTGCATTATCATCAGCCCCAACAGTTCCCAACACACCATCATAGTGAGCGCCAATTAAAATTGGTGGTAAATCTGCCTTTTGGTTTTTGACAGCAGCGGGTAAATTTAAAATTAGGTTTTTACAGCGTTTACCTCCGACTTCAAAGGTGTGGATTTCCACACTTCCCCATTGTCCCAATTGCTGGCGAATGTATTCTTGAACAAAGAAATGCGCCGCACTGTCCATATAGGGATTGCGTTCTCTGGCTACTTCCTGAAGATGGGTTTCTAACCGCTGTTTTAAATTCAAAGTGGATAAAAATAATATGTAATGGACAAGAGTAAGAGTAAAAATGAATATTCACCTTTTCAACTGACCACTGACAACTGACCTAAAATGCTATCCTAGTTTAGCAAGTAGCACCGCTGTTGCTAAAATACCGCTTAATGATGACTATTATATTATTGGATTGTTGACCTGATTTAGCACCAAGCTGAAAGCAGTATTATTATATCATAATAAATTTACAAAACACGCAACAGGAGACGAGTAACGCATGGGCAAGGTAGTTGGCATCGACTTGGGTACAACCAACTCAGTAGTCGCCGTCATGGAGGGTGGCAAGCCGGTGGTGATTGCCAATGCAGAAGGAATGCGAACAACCCCCTCCGTAGTTGGCTTTAGTAAAGAAGGGGAAAGGGTTGTGGGGCAAATGGCCAGACGGCAAACCGTCCTTAATCCTCAAAATACCTTTTTTGCGGTAAAACGCTTCATTGGGCGCAAGTATGGGGAATTAAACCCGGATTCAAAGCGTGTTCCTTACACTATCCGTAAAGATGAAATTGGCAATATTAAAGTTGCTTGTCCCCGGCTAAATAAGGAATTTTCCCCAGAAGAAATTTCCGCAATGGTGCTGAAAAAATTAGCTGATGATGCTAGTCGTTACTTGGGTGAACCTGTTACCGGGGCTGTAATTACTGTTCCTGCTTATTTTAATGATTCCCAACGTCAAGCTACCCGTGACGCGGGTAGAATTGCTGGTTTAGATGTTTTACGGATTCTCAACGAACCCACAGCCGCATCTTTAGCTTACGGATTAGATCGAGGTTATACAGAAACTATTCTTGTGTTTGATTTAGGTGGGGGAACTTTTGATGTGTCTCTACTAGATGTGGGTGATGGCGTATTTGAGGTAAAAGCTACCAGTGGAGATACTCAACTCGGTGGTAATGATTTTGATCGAAAAGTAGTTGATTGGTTAGCGGAACAGTTTTTAGAAGCAGAAGGTGTAGATTTAAGACGCGATCGCCAAGCTTTGCAACGGTTAATGGAAGCCGCAGAAAAGGCGAAAATTGAACTTTCGGCGGTTAGTGTCACCGATATTAATTTACCCTTCATCACCGCCACAGAGGATGGTCCAAAACACCTAGAAACTCGGCTGACGCGATCGCAATTTGAAGGTTTATGTGTAGACTTATTGAGTAGAATCAGAACACCAGTTAAGCGGGCGTTAAAAGATGCCGGAGTTTCTCCTGTAGATATTGAAGAAGTCGTATTAGTTGGTGGTTCTACGAGAATGCCCATGGTGAAACAGCTAGTTCAAGACTTAATTGGCATTGAACCCAACGAAAACGTCAATCCTGATGAAGTCGTCGCTGTGGGTGCAGCCATTCAGGGCAGTATTCTGGCTGGGGAACTTAAAGATGTTCTCCTCTTAGATGTCACACCTCTATCTATGGGCTTAGAAACCATCGGTGGTGTGATGAAAAAACTCATCCCCCGCAATACAACTATCCCAGTCCGTCGTTCTGACATCTTTTCTACTTCTGAAAATAACCAAAATAGCGTAGAAATCAACGTGGTTCAGGGTGAAAGGGACATGGCCACAGATAACAAATCATTAGGACGGTTTAAACTCTATGGCATTCCTCCCGCACCCAGGGGTATTCCCCAGGTGCAAGTATCTTTTGATATTGATGCTAATGGGATTTTACAGGTAACAGCCCTAGATCGTACTACTGGCAGGGAACAAAGCATTACTATTCAAGGCGCTTCTACTTTAAGTGAGTCAGAAGTTAACCGCATGATTGAGGATGCTCAAAAATATGCCAGTGTTGATAGAGAACGGAAAGAACGAGTTGAAAAACGTACCCGTGCCGAAGCGTTAATATTACAAGCAGAACGACAACTGCGAGAAGTAGCTTTGGAAATGGGAATGCAATTTGCCCGCAACCGTCGTCAACGCATTGATAATATTTGCCGGAATTTACGAGAAAGTTTACAAGCTGACGAAGATCGCGGTATTGATCAGGCTTATGCTGATTTACAAGATGCTCTGTATGAACTGAATAGAGAAGTCCGTCAGTATTATGCTGAGGATGAAGATGAAGATTTATTTGGTGCTATCCGGGAAATCTTTGTGGGTGAAAAAGAAAAAGAACCGGCAAGGGATGTTTACAGAGATAACTATCGCCAACGAGATTCATCTAACCGAGGTGTTAACAGGGACTATGGCAGGGAAAATCAAAATCGTTCTGCCAATTATGAAACTCGTCCCACTCGCAGCAAACGCCCTAGCTATCAGGATAACTGGGATGATGACGATGATTGGTTATAAGTAGGTTAGCATTGAAAATCGTCGTTATGGCACTAGGCAAGAGGCAAGAGGCAAGAGTGAAGAGGGTTTGGGCGATTTTACTTTTCGTTACATACAGCACTTTTCGGTGTTATAAGGTACATATCCAGCGGGCAAGATGCCCGCACTACAAGAGTTTCATAATTCAAGTTTGTACCTCATGAGAGCGAAATCTGCTGTATTACTCTTCGAGAAGCCGCTCCGCGTCTACGGTTTTTTTCAGTTCGTTCGTAATTCGATTTTAGATTTTAGATTAACTATATTTGATCTACATTCAAAAATCTTTCCCAATATTTGATTTGCAGGGTCAGTCATAAGTAGAAGCGCAACTGACAACTGACCACTGTACGGGCGAAGCATTTGGAGAACTATTTTTGGCAATGACCGATAATTTATCTTCCAAATGCTTCAACTGACAACTGACAACTAACATTTAACAGATTATGCAAAATTTGCAGAACTTTCGGGATTATTACGAAATTTTAGGGGTTTCTAAAGATGCCACCAGTGAAGAAATCAAGAAGGTTTATCGGCGTTTAGCTAGACAATATCACCCTGACCTTAATCCTGGGAATAAGGAAGCTGAGGAGAAATTTAAAACCATTGGTGAGGCTTATGAAATCCTTTCTGATTCTAGCAGGCGATCGCAATATGACCAATTTAGCCGCTATTGGCAACAAAACGGCTTTGCTGGCAATAAACAAACTCCCAAGCCAAAAGGTTGGGATAACCGCGCTAACGCTCGTTCTAGTCAAGAAGTAGACCCCAGCCAATTTAACGATTTTGAAAGTTTTGTTAATCAAGTAATTGGTGTCAGCAATCGCAAAGATCCCAAAAGTAGTGCGGGAAGTACCAGCACTAGCGACCCCTTTCGCAGTCCCAGAACCAAAGTTGCATATACAGTTAATACCCCGCCACCCCGTGCCACCCGTCGGGATATCGAAGCTAGATTAACCTTACCTTTAGAAAAAGCTTATCAAGGTGGTAACGAAAGAATACGTTTAGAAGATGGACGTTCTCTCGAAGTGACTATGCCCCCAGCTATGGTAACAGGGCAAACAATTCGCTTGCGAAATCAAGGGATTAGTGGTGGTGATTTATACTTGAAAATTACCGTTGATCCCCATCCTTTGTTTAAGTTAGAAGGCATTAATATCTTCTGTCAAGTTCCTGTAACTCCCAGTGAAGCAACTTTAGGCGGACAAGTCGAAGCACCTACCCTTGATGGTCCAGTAAAAATGACCATTCCTGCTGGTGTTCGGTCTGGGCAAAGATTCCGTCTTGGTAATAAAGGCTACCCTGGCGAAACTGGTCAACGTGGTGATCAATTAGTGGAAATTCAGATAGTAACTCCCAAAAATATTACAGCCCAAGAACGAGAACTTTATGAAAAATTACGAGAAATAGAAACCTTTAAACCTCGCGCTGATTTAATTTAACAATAAAACAAACTACAGAAGCAACAAGAGAAATTAATTTCTCCACAGATGGCTCAGATGCAGAGTGGGTAGAGAATTTTAGATTCCTGGATCTGTTACCATGAAAATAGATCCTCCATTAACTTGCAGCTATGACCGTCACCCAAAATATTGAACCCGGTTTAGATGTAATATTTCCACCAAGTAATCTAGAAAGTGACGAACCCCCTTTGGAATCATCTTTACATCTACAACAAATGCTACTACTAATCCAATGTCTCAATTGGTGGTGGCGAGATATAAATAAAATTAATAATTATTTTGTTGCTGGGAACATGACTATTTATTACAGTCCTCGGCAAATTAAAACTAAAGATTTTCGTGGTCCAGATTTTTTCCTAGTGCTGGATACAGAAAACCGCGAGCGAAATAGTTGGGTAGTCTGGGAGGAAGGTGGTAAATATCCTAACTTAATTATAGAATTGCTTTCTCCCTCCACTGCTTCCACTGATAAAGGGTTAAAAAAACAAATTTATCAAGATATTTTCCGCACACCTGAATATTTCTGGTTTAATCCGCAAAATTTAGAATTTGCTGGTTTTATCTTGTTTGGTGGAACATATCAACCCATAGAACCTAATCCTCAAGGTTTATTATGGAGTCAGCAGCTAAATTTATATTTGGGTGTCCATGACGGTAAATTGCGTTATTTTCTGCCAGAAGGACAGTTAATGCTAACACCAGAAGAATATGGAGTACAAGCAACCCAACGTGCAGAACAACAAGCCCAACTCACAGAAGAAGCAACCAAACTCGCAGAACAACAAACCCAGCGTGCAGAACAACAAACCCAACTCGCAGAACAAAAAGCCCAACTCGCAGAACAAAAAGCCCAACTCGCAGAACAACAGGCTCAACGTGCAGAACAACAAACCCAAATCGCAGAGGAAGCAACCCAACGTGCAGAACGTTTAGCTGCCAAACTCAGAGAATTGAATATTGACCCCGACATTTTATGAAATTAGGACAGCAATTCTCATTTTGAACTGAAACCCATCTCAGTTGGAAAAACTTAAACAAGAGAATAGGCTTTTTAGAGAAAGTTATTGAGAAATATTTTTAATAGGTCGCACAAAATTTCCAAAATGAGAATTGCTGATGTTTTGTGGCTATTTCTGCTATAGCTACCCAAGAGATTTAGAATAGAAAAAAACTTATTTGAGCAAAGTGACTCAAAAAACCGTAAACCAAAATGAGGAAGTCCCACACAGCAGCGAAATTACCTATTACTCCCTGCTAGGACTCTATCCTGGAGCATCAGTAATTGATATTCGTCGCGCTTATCGAGAACTGAGCAAACTCTATCATCCAGATACGACAGAATTACCTGCTAATATTGCTACTGCTAAATTTCAGCAAATAAACACAGCCTACGCTACCCTCTGTAACCCAGAACGACGATTGAGCTATGATTTGAAAGTGGGTTATTCCCGTTTTGGCGTAATTCAAGCACCACCCGATTTAAACCAGTCTGTACATAAGCCTTACGATTTTTCCAAATCAATGTATCTCGATGCTACAGATCGCCCTTTGTCTTCTGGAGAAATATTTGTATTATTTATTTTGGGGTTGACCATTGTTGGTTGTATGCTATTAGCGATTGCGATCGCCATTCTCCGTGGAGAAGCAATCAGTTAAACTCAATTTCTCACCTCTAAAATCACCAATAATTTTGAATTGAATTGAATTGCTTATGCTTTCCGCTAATACACCACTGTATAGTCATTCTTTACCACAAATCGAACAATGGCTAAAAAACCAAGGTTGTCAACAAGACGATACCCAACTACATTGTTGGCGTGTCCAACGATCTAGTTGGGAAGCCGAACTTTGGTTAGATACTGAACAAATTACAGTTCGTTATTTTCAAATAGGAGAAACCCGTCAAGATATTCAACGTTCCTTTAAATATTCCCTGAGTCGGGAAGATATCGAAGAAGCCGTTTTTTCAGGGCCATAATCTATAGCAGGAGTCAGAAGTTGGGATTTTGGATTGATTACTGCATCTAAAATCCAAAATTGTCAGACTTTCCCAAAACGGCGTTCTCGTTGTTGATAAGCAGATAAAGCGCGATGAAATTCATGACGGTTAAAATCCGGCCAGAGAGTATCAGAAATATAAATTTCACTATAAGCCATTTGCCAAAGTAAGAAATTCGATAATCGCATTTCTCCACTGGTGCGAATTAATAAATCTGGATCTGCTATTCCAGCCGTATATAAATGAGCTTCAAATACCTCTTCAGATATATCTTCAGGGTTGATTAAACCTGCTTTTACCTTTTGAGCGATCGCCCGACAAGCTTGTAAAATCTCCTGTCTACCCCCATAATTAGTCGCTATTGTAAACCGAATACTGCGATTATCCTTAGTTTGATCCATAGAATGGGAAATCTCAGCCTGAAGAGCCTGTGGTAAAGCCGATAAATTACCCACAAACTGAATTTGCACATTTTCCTCCACCATTTCCCGCAGTTCTTGGCGTAAAACGCGCTGAAATAGATTCATCAAAAATTCTACCTCCTCCTCTGGTCTTTGCCAATTCTCCGTTGAAAAAGCATAGGCAGTTAGTGCTTTAATTCCCCAGTCTTTGCAACAGTGCAGCAAATCCTTGAGAACATTTACACCGGCTTTATGACCCATCATCCGGGGTAGACCACGACTTTTTGCCCATCGGCCATTACCATCCATAATTACCGCGACGTGCTGAGGGAGTAATTCTTGTTTTAAATCAAGAGGTAAATATTGCAATTCAGTTTGTTGTGTTTTCATTTTTTATCTTGAGAAGCGGTCGTACCCCTACGGGTAGCGTGTCGAAGACAAGGTAGTCCAAGTAACCGGGACATTAATTTTAGTGATTGATCACCAAGTTGACGAACTAAACTTAAAAGACCAGGTGCATGAGCTTCCCGATCTACAGTGGGAGAGAATCGAGTCTCTAAAGACTCTTTGAGCTTTTTAATAGTTAGTGGTCTATATAGAGTTCCCTTTTCCGCTAAGGAAATAGAACCCGTTTCTTCTGATACAACAACACAAATACAATTTTCGACCCTTTCAGTAATTCCCATTGCCGCCCGATGGCGTGTTCCCAACTGCCGCGACGCTGTGCGTCCTGAAAGTGGTAAGATTATACCAGATGATACAATGCGCGAACCACGAATTAACGTTGCTCCATCATGTAACAAAGTTTTCGGTTGAAAAATAGTTTGGATCAGTTCTTTAGAAACTTCAGCATTTAGCTTCACTCCTGGAACGGAGAAATCTTGTTCTTCAATGGGTCCTGTAGTTTCTAAAATTAGTAAAGCGCCAATCCGATTTTTTGATAACTCTTTAATTGCATCAACAATTTCATCAATTACACTATCCGACTTAGGAATTGCTCTAGCGTTATTCCGAAATAACTGCCAAAATTCACCACGTCCCAATTGTTCTAAAAAACGGCGAAATTCTGATTGCAGTGCTACAGCCATAGCCACAGCACAGCCAATCACCAATTTTTCCAGGACAAAATTTAGCAGGGGTAATCCCAATTTGCCACTGAGCGCCGAGCAGAGCATTAAGACTATAAACCCTCGCACCATCCATAAAGTGCGCCGTTCACTAATAATCACCAGGATCATGTATGTCAGTGCCAGCACCAACATCATATCCAAAGTCCCAAGGAGCAAGGACTGCGACCAATCTCCCAGGTTTATCAGCCATTGCTTCCACCAATCTCTCATAAAACCTCGCCGTATGCAGGAAACTCAGAGTCTTCAGACCTGAGAGGGAAGCGACACGAGCGATTAAAGTCGCCGTGACATTTGTGGTAAAATTAAATTGCGAGTAAGAATTATTGTCTACGTATTGAAGCATCCTAGTACGGAGAAATCCCGGCTCCTGTGAAACAACGGTTAGATTTTCTAACGGCAGTATGACGAGAAAGAGCAAGCAATGGCAGGTTGACTGAGCGTACCGTGCCACAGGCTTAGTGACAGATTCCGATAGCGCAGCGTGGCTTTAGCCATAGCATTTTGAACAAAAGTAAGCGCAATTTCAACACCTTAGTTGGTAGTTGTTTTGAGCGTTTAGTCGGCGTTTGACGGTCGCAGCGAGAGTTTTACTCTGTCCGCAGAATCTCAGTGGCTGAAGCCATGAGAGTGTCAAGACATCTGGATTCTTATAGTCAGTTGTCAGTTGTCAATTGTGATTTTTTAACCACTGACCACTGACCACTGACTACGGACTATTTCAGTCTTTCCGGTAGGCAATCTTGTCGAATCAAATCTTGATAAGTTTCGCGCTGCAAAATTAAATTTGCTTCACCATTTGCCACCACAACTGCTGCCGGTCGGGGGAGACGATTGTAATTAGATGCCATACTGTAATTGTACGCACCAGTTCCCATAACTACGAGAATATCATTTGCTTCAGTTTTTGGTAGTTGGGCATTTTTAATCAGAATATCCCCTGATTCGCAGTGTTTACCAGCTAATGTGACGGTTTCAGTGCAGGGGGTAGATATTTTATTAGCAACTACTACCCGATAAACTGATTGGTAGGTGATAGGGCGGGGATTATCGGACATTCCGCCATCAATCGCTACGTAGGTGCGAATTTCGGGAATTACCTTCGTAGCACCAACAGTATAAGCCGTGACGCAAGATGTGGCTATGAGCGATCGCCCTGGTTCACAGAGTAATTTTGGTAAAGGCAGATTTTCCGAGATACAAGCAGTTTGTACAACCTCACAAATTGCCTTAGACCATTCCACAATGCTTGGTGGATCATCAGATTCTGTATATCTAATCCCTAAACCACCACCAACATTTAATTCTCTCACCTTTAATCCATGTTTAGCCGCATCTCTTAACCACTGCACCATCACAGCAGCTAAATCTCTATGTGGTTGACGTTCAAAAATTTGTGAACCAATATGAGCGTGTAACCCCACACAGTTTAAACTGGGCTGCTTACTTACAAAAGCAAATACTTCTTGTAAATCATGGGGATCAAAACCAAATTTACTATCTAAGTGTCCAGTACGAATATATTCGTGGGTATGGCATTCTATCCCAGGAGTTAAGCGTAGCATAATCCGAATGGGCGAAAGATCAGAATTTTCTGTGTTCTCCCCTGCTATCTTCACCAGCAGATCTAATTCATGCCAGTTATCCGCTACAATAGTACATCCAGACTGAATCGCTAAAACTAACTCATCATGAGATTTGTTATTTCCATGTAAGTAAATCTTATCAGGACTCATACCCGCATTCAGCGCAGTATAAAGTTCGCCACCGGATACTACATCAATTCCTAACCCTTCTGAGGCAACAATGGCACAAACAGCTAAACAATTCCATGCCTTAGAAGCATAAAGTACCTGAGATTCTCCCTTGTAATATTCCTTAAAGGTATCTCGATATTGCCTACAAGCTGTCCGCAGGGTTTCCTCATCTAAAATATATAAAGGTGAAGCAAACTGTTCAACTAGGGTTGTGACATCACACCCACCGATTTCCAGATGATCATGATCATTAACTCTCGCTGTCAAAGGTAAGAGTTGTTGGTTAGGAGAAATATCAGCACTGTCACCAGTTGTTGACTGTAAATATTGGCGGCCAGAAAGTTGAACTTCGACGGGGTAAGTCGATACCATAACTAATAAGAGTTGTCTTTGTGAAAAATCAGGCCATGAGTATATGTCCTGATTTCCAGTTTAACCTCTCATTGGTAATGGATAATTGGTAATTGGTAATTAACCTTCCTCAATCCTCAAAAATTGTGATTTCATCCGACTTAAAAATTCAATCTTTAACCACAGATAATTTAACTGAACTATTAGAACTAGATAAGGCTTGTTTTGATGGTTTATGGACTATGGAAGGCTACCTGCGGGAGTTAGAAAGTCCTAATAGTCATTTTTTGGGTTTATTTTCCCCTTTTAATCATTCTGAACTCTTGGGAATGGGGTGCTTTTGGTCAATTCTAGAAGAAGCACACATTACAATTTTGGCAGTTCATCCCCAATATCATGGTCAAGGGCTAGGAAAAGCCTTATTATATTCCCTTCTGCAAACTGCGGCTGATCTTGGTTTGGAAAGAGCTACCCTCGAAGTCCGCGATTCTAACTACGTTGCTATTTCTTTGTATCAAAAGTTTGGTTTCAAAACTGCGGGAAAACGACGGGGTTATTACAAAGATAACAATGAGGATGCCTTGATTCTTTGGCTTTCTGAACTACAACAACCACATTTTTTCAAAAATCTAGATAAATAGGCAACTTTCATGAGTTCACCCTTCTAGATAGATTCCAACCGACAACCGACAACTTACTAATACACTGCAGCGTAAATGAGACAACCATTCCCAATCGCCAAAAATCTTACTCCATCTTACTTTTGACTTTTGACTTTTGACTTTTGACTTTTGACTTCCGCCTTGCGGTGCTAATCTTCCAGTGATTGGGCTTGAACTTCAACCGCTGTCACATCAATTGTTCCTTCTGGTGTGAAGCGTTGGAATTGAAAGTTTTTAACTAATAGTTGTTCACCACAGTTAACACATTGTACTTGGCTGTTATTTACCCCTGTTAATTCATATCCACATACGGGACACTGGTTAGTAACTAGATTTTTTGCTAACCACCAACGAAACCCCAAGAATGCTAACACAGGTAAAAAAAACAATAACCCCAAAATAATTACTAAAGAATTAACTAACCAGCCTAATCCCAATGATGCTAATAGCCAGGCGATTGCTAACAGGGTCAACCAAGGGCGGATCTTTTCAAAATTGAATTGCAAGTTTTTGGTCATGTCTCTTTCTTTGTGCTATTGACTCTAGGATAGCGAGTTTAGTCCTGGGTTATCCCCCAGTAATACAGGTATTTCATCAGCCATTGCCTCTAAATATACAATCCTCAAGTTTGCTTGCGAGGTTATTATGCAAAAATCAGCTAGACGATCATGAAATATTAATTCTTCTTTAAATATTATTTTTGATGCGGAAGAAAATTGCTTTCGTTGCGTCTGATCACCAGAAATATCAGACAATAACCCCAAACTGTCATCATTTTGACTTTTAACTTCCGCTTGGCGGTGCTGATTCTTAATGTTGTCCTTCTAAACAATATTTAACAATTAACAGGCAATTTCTAGTATCCGAATCACGTTCATAGACTACTTTATCTGCCAAACGGCGGAGTAAAAACCACCCATATCCACCTACTTGCAGAGTCCCCGGTTCTGGCTCGGTGATCACGTCAGGATTAAATGGTTTTCCATAATCCCAAATTCTTATTTCCAGTTTATCAATCCATAAACTGACTTGAATTTCTATAGTTGTTTCCGGTGGTAAAGCATGATGAGCATGACGAACTGCGTTGGTAAAGCCTTCTGCTAATGCTAGGTTAAGACAATAAACTTGGGTATCTGACCAGCCATATTTAGGTAAATATCGCTCACAGAATTCTTCAAACCATTGTTGTACTTGGATTAAGAGTTTAAGATCGCTCTTTACCGTTTGATGGTCTTGCTGCACTATGCTAAGCATTGACCGTGAATTGAATAGAAAGTAATTGAAAAGTATTTGCGTTTTTTTGTGATTGATAATTTCACATTTAGGAATTTAGTTAACGTCTGTTGATCTTCAAAAGCATATCTCTTTTGAAATATCAGTAACAAGTAGACCATAAAAGATTTACGGCTAGTACCGCAGGGCGGAATTAAAAATTAACAATTAAAAATTAAAAAGCAGATGGTATAAGCTTTTCAGGGATTTTTAATGGTTGCTTAACTTACGCCGTATTGTACTAGTTGTTTGTCAGATATTATCCCGTATATGCTCTTGAAAATTACAGACGTTACTGGATTTAGTTTTGACTGAACTATCTTAGAACAATCCTAAAGTTAAGGATTTGTCTAATGGGAGTGCAGCACCAATACCTAGCCACAGGGTAACAAGAGTCCCAAAAAGAAATACTGTTGTTGCTACAGGGCGACGGAAGGGGTTTTGAAACTTATTCACGTTTTCCAAGAAAGGAACGAGAATTAGCCCCAAGGGGACAGCAGCCATTGCTAATACACCTAATAGTTTACTAGGTAATGAGCGGAGAATCTGGAATACAGGATATAAGTACCACTCTGGCAAAATTTCCAAAGGAGTAGCAAAAGGATTGGCTGGTTCACCGATCATCGCGGGATCTAGAGTTGCTAGAGCCACAATACAGGCGAAAGAACCCATAATGACGACTGGGAATATATAGAGCAAATCGTTGGGCCAAGCAGGTTCACCATAGTAATTGTGACCCATGCCTTGGGCAAGTTTAGCTCTCAATTTGGGATCGCTCAGATCCGGTTTTTTTTGCGTTGACATTTTTAAATTCGCTCTCCGACTGAAGTGAAGTTAAAGAATTGGTGAAAGCTATCAACAATACAACTAGCTCAAGTTTCCGATGGTAGTTTATGTCTACAACTTACAAGTTATTTTCTCTTTAGTTTAAAACAAACTACGATGATCTGGAAACACAAGTTTTGCCTATTTGCTAATAACTTTGATTACAAAGGTCCAGAAATACCTTGTTTGCGAATCATCAAGAAGTGGAACAACATGAAGACGGCAATTAACCAAGGAAGAACGAAGGTGTGAGCGCTATAGTAGCGGGTAAGTGTAGCTTGACCAACACTAGAACCACCACGGAGTAAATCGGAGATGAGAACGCCGACTACGGGAATGGCTTCTGGTACACCACTAACAATTTTTACAGCCCAGTAACCAACTTGATCCCAAGGCAGAGAGTAGCCTGTTACACCGAAGGAAACGGTGATAACTGCGAGGATAACACCACTGATCCAGGTTAATTCGCGGGGCTTTTTGAAGCCACCGGTTAGATAAACACGGAAGGTGTGGAGAATCATCATTAATACCATCATGCTGGCTGACCAGCGGTGAATGGAGCGAATTAACCAACCAAAGTTGACTTCATTCATGATGTACTCGACAGAGGAGAAAGCTTCAGCAACTGTAGGTTTGTAGTAGAATGTCATCGCAAATCCAGTGGCGAACTGAATCAGGAAGCATACTAGGGTAATTCCACCTAAACAGTAGAAGATGTTAACGTGGGGAGGTACGTATTTGGTGGTGATATCATCAGCAATTTCTTGGAGATCCAAGCGTTCCTCAAACCAGTCATAAACGTTAGCCATACAATCCTAAGTTCCTAAAAATAGATTGCGGTTGATAAGTTTTGTGATGCGAAGCTTAGTCAGCCATGACTATTCAACTAACCTCAGTTAGAGGGTTCGCTTCTCGCTTCATCCAAGAGAATGGGCTTCTATTGGTCTACGAGCGTAAATTCGGGTGTAACTCACCCTATTTTTGAGAAATCCCCCTGTCTCTCGTCTTTGCCAGCCAACGCTAACTATGTTGACTCCAAAGAAGATTTTATCGTTGATCAGGAAGAATGGACATCTCACAAATTTGGACTAGCAAGTTTATGAGAAGAATGCACTTCTTCTATAAAAAAAGTAACATAGTCGAGAGATAGATTTCATCAGCAACTGATCATTACAGAAAGTTTTAGGGAATTTGAGTCTGAGATGGCACTGAAATTAGGGTTCATTCACAAACGGTTTTGGCGGCTAGGATGTTTACTACTATTGCTTTTTGGTTTGGTGTTGGCAGGATATGTTCCTCCGGCTTCAGCTTTGACCCCAGAACAGAAGCTAGTTTATGAAGTGTGGCGAATTGTTAATCGCTCTTATTTAGATGGGACTTTTAACCATCAAAGCTGGCTTGATGTGCGACAAAAGGCGTTAAAAGGCAACTTTGCCAACCATGAAGCAGCTTATTCTACTATTCAGTCTATGCTGAAGAGCCTGGATGATCCTTTTACCCGGTTTCTTGAGCCTGAGAAGTATCGCAGTTTGCAAGTTAGCACTGCTGGAGAATTAACTGGGGTGGGTTTACAAATTACTCTCAATCCACGTGGTGGTTTGGAGGTAATTACACCTATTGAAGATTCTCCAGCCGACAAAGCGGATTTAAAACCACGCGATCGCATTTTGAAGATTGAGGGTTTATCTACAGAGAATTTGACTCTTGATGAGGCTGCGGCACGAATGCGTGGCTCAAGGGGCAGCGTTGTTACGCTTTTAATTGGCAGGGAAGGAGAAAAGGATCGGGAAGTTATCTTGGTGCGCGATCGCATTGCTCTTAATCCTGTTGTCTCTGACTTACGATTATCCCCGGAAGGAACCAAGATTGGTTATTTGTCCCTGAGTCAATTTAGTGCCAATGCCGTTACTGACTTGGCACACGCTATTTCTATTCTAGAAAAAAAAGGCGCGTCTGCCTATATTCTTGATTTAAGAAATAATCCGGGTGGACTCTTACAAGCGGGAATTGAAATTGCTCGTTTATGGTTAGACTCTGGCACAATCGTTTACACTGCCAACCGTCAAGGCATTCAGGGAACTTATGAAGCCTTTGGTCCAGCCTTAACCACAGATCCTTTAGTAATTATCGTTAATCAAGGAACTGCCAGCGCCAGCGAAATCCTCGCAGGTGCTTTACAAGATAATCATCGCGCCCAATTAGTCGGGGAAACGACTTTTGGTAAGGGCTTAATTCAATCTTTGTTTGAATTATCGGACGGTTCTGGTTTGGCGGTGACAATTGCTAAATATGAAACTCCTAACCATCGAGATATTAATAAGTTGGGAATTAAGCCAGATCAAATTATTCCCCAACCATCACTTAACCGGGAACAAATCGGCACAAAGGCAGATGTTCAATATCAAGCGGCTATCGAACTTTTGAGTAAAAAATTGGTAATGGGTCATTAGTTAGTTGTCAGTTGTCAGTAGGGGCGAAGCATTTGGAAGATAAATTATCGGTCATTGCCAAAAATAGTTCTCCAAATGCTTCGCCCGTACAGTTGTCAGTTGTTAGTGGGAAGAATTTCCTTCCCTGTTCCCTGTTCCCGTAAAGTTGCTAAATTCAAGTTGGTGATTTTTTGGTAAGCTTGGTCTATACAGGGTTTACCCCTGAGATAACCTGTATTAGCTCCGGGGCATAAATAAGTTAAAGTTTGTGGTGTAAAGCGATCGCTTAATAATTTAACGCTTTTAAGTTGCCGTGGCCAATGAAAAGTTTTAGAAGTGCGTAGTGGCACAGGTTCGCCATGCTGGTTAGGAAGTAAATGCCGACCAGAAAATAACACGCCGTCAAATTCACGATAGTATAAACAAGAAGAGCCTGGAGAATGGCCTGGTGTCCAAATTATTTGCGTTGTGGCATTAAGAGTGAACTCATCAGTAAAAGTGGTGACAGTTGAACCAGGCAATAAATAGGCTTCTTGTTCTTGGATGAGAATTTCGCAATTTAAGATTTGCTGATATTCTGCGGCTTTACCAATAGCACCACGATGACTGATAAAAAACCACTTGACTCCCCCATGCAAGGACAAAAAATCCTGGTTTATCTGTTCTAAAGCTGGGCAATCTATGAGAATATTCCCTGCATTTGTAATAATGAAGTAAGATGTTGCTCCTAAAGTGTCCCGATTAGGTGGAAAAGCAAAAATACTGTTGGGTGTCAAAACTAAAGGATTTTCCGCCTTTGATGGGCTTTTTAGGGATATAGAGCGTGGTTGTTTAGTCTGATGACTGGACTGCTGAGGAAAAGAAGACATAAATGAAAAAACTCAAATTCGGAAGTGGTGAACAATCAGGTTACAGTGTATTTACCATGACTGTTAACTGTGATTAAAAAATTAAGGCGTGCAGTCTTATTTGTCATCAAAATCTGTAACAGAAATTACAGGTAAGGCATTCTATCAAATATAGTGAAGATAATATGGCATTTTGGTTTCTCCTCGTTTTCGTTTTGGGGTCATTGACTTATTTAATGATGCAGCACAGTGTTGCACGGGCTACAAGAACCCCTATATGGTTATTGTGGTTGGTTTTAATGACACCGGCATTTGTATTGACTGGTTGGACGCTGGTACATGGGATCAAACAAGCTCCCCCATCAGCATTAATTCTCTGGATATCAGGGGGTTGTTTATTATTATATTGGCTATTGTTTAATAGGGGTCGGCAATTACCCGTAGATCCACAAAATCAATCTCCAGAAAATCAGGGACAAGCAAGTAATAATTCTCCTCAAGAAACAGTACCAGTCCGTCCCATTGATTTAGCAGAAGAAAGTCAACTACGAAATTGTTTTCCCTGGTCTGTATATTATGTGCAAAATATTGAGTATCGTCCCCAAGCCGTAATTTGTCGGGGACAGTTGCGAACTATGGCTAGTGAGGCTTATGAGCAAATTAAAGCTAATATTGAAGGACAATTTGGCGATCGCTTTCTCATCATATTTCAAGAAGGAATAAATGGTAAACCCTTCTTTGTTTTAGTTCCTAATCCTCAAGTAGTTAGACAAAATAACCACCGCGATTCCGAAAAAATTACTCGACCAGGGTTAGCATTACTATTATTAGTAGCAACTTTATTTAGCACTACCTTTGTCGGATTGAGAATTGCAGGTTTTCAAGTCAATTCGCTAGAATCTTATTTGACATTATTTTTTAACGGTGTACCTTATGCTTTAGGGTTAATAACTATTTTAGGAACTCATGAACTAGGTCATTACTTAACAGCAAGATTCTATAAAATTCGCTCCACATTGCCTTATTTTATTCCTATACCTTATTTCTTAGGAACATTTGGTGCTTTTATTAAAATGGGGAGTCCTGTCCCTCACCGCAAAGCTTTATTTGATGTCAGTATTGCTGGACCATTGGCAGGATTTATGATGACTATACCTTTATTGATTTGGGGTTTAGCTCATTCGGAAATAGTAGCTTTACCGGAAAAAACCGGAATGTTAAACCCCAATGCACTTAATCCTCAATATTCGATTTTATTAGCTTTACTTTCAAAATTAGCCTTGGGAAGTGAATTAACCGCAAAATCTGCCATTGATTTACATCCAGTTGCAGTTGCAGGTTTCTTAGGATTAATTGTCACTGCATTGAATTTGATGCCCGTGGGACAACTAGATGGTGGTCACATTGTTCATGCTATGTTTGGACAACGGACTGCTGTTTTCATTGGTCAAATTGCTAGATTATTATTATTAATGCTTTCGTTTATTAGAGAAGAATTTTTATTGTGGGCAATTATTTTATTATTCGTTCCCTTAATTGATGAACCTGCTTTAAATGATGTCACAGAATTAGATAATAAACGGGATTTTATGGGATTAATGTCAATGGCTTTATTGTTATTGATTATTTTACCATTACCCCAATTCTTAGCTCGTTTATTGCAGATTTAGGACAAATTTAACTATAAACGTGATATAGAGGCAGGTAATAGTTGTCAATTATCAATTACCAGCCTCAATATTGTAGTTTAAGGTTTTAATTTGTGGGTGCGTTAATTGAATTAGCGGCTTCCGTAGCCTTTTTAGAAGCATCCGTGCTACCCATGCGGATTTCAGAAGTGAAGGAAGCCATACTAAAGCCACCAAACCGCTTCAAAACACTTACTCGCATCCGCAAGTTAGGACTGGCAAACCATAGCCTTTCTTCAGACCACATGGTTTCATACTCAGTAATCAGAGTTAAAGCCCCATCATCACCGATTTTATAGCTACCAGCAACGGGAGCTTTTTCGGCATAACCCATTTCTCGGAGTAATTTACCTTCATCTGGGTTATCTACATTCGGGACTGTGGCTAAAACGGTCGAACCCTGGTGTTTTTCTTCGTCCCATTCCATTGTGCCATTCCAGGTAACTCGCGCCCCACAGGAAGCTGTATGAGCCGCAATTTCATACTGTTCACACAGTTTAATTACTTCTGGATGATCAGCGGCTAACATCTCAATCACGATGTCTGATTTGCCGTCTTCTGACTGCTTAAAAGCTAAATGGTGACTAGTGCGATGAGAAAACCACTTTCCAGCACTTAATTCAAAAAATTCTTCAATGTTCATAAATAAAGTTATTCTGCATCATAATTTTAACAATCTCTTGACTCCAATTTACTTCTTCATTATGTATAATTCCTATAATTTTGTAAATCGGTTTCAGAAATTTGATCGGCTGGAACAAACTTGTAATGTTTCTCCTGCACGATTCTTACTTCACCTTTATATATTGTCAGTTCAAACATAGCAATAAGCTTTTCTCAAAAATCATCAGTTGAAAATATTTAACCAAGATTTATTTTAAATATGGAAATTGTTTGGGGATAGATATTAATATTATTTATCAGAAGCCAAAAATCTTAACAACAAATCTTGTTTTTCCAAATTTGTATTTCCTTGAGACTGATTATTCCCGACTACTTTAAAAAAATAGTTCCGTATTTTAGTAATATGTTGAGTCATTTTACCAACTCCCTTTAAAGTATGAATATTTTTAGGTAAACGTCCACAAAAAACAGAGGGAACAACATCTAATAACCACCAATCAAAAAGTTCCCGTCTACCTTGCGAACCTGGAAAAATAGCATAACCCTGGAAGCAATCATCTAAAATATTTAATATAGCTTCTCTTTTCACAGACTCCAGCACTTGCGGTATATTGTCAAAAACATCAACAGCTTCATCAAGAGCTTGATATTGTCCCAAAGTATTTTGATAATTCTGAAATGAAACGTTTAAATTTGGCTGATAATTATGTTGAGAATATATCCAATCTCGAAAAAGATACTGAAATATATTACCAGTTATTGTCTCACGACGTAAATAACTTTTAATCGTTGGTTGTACAGCGATTCCCATAACTATAGACATAAAGAAATAGCAATAACTTATATCTAAACTATTTTTTTCTTTTTCTATTGCATCAAATACAGTGATTAAAGAATCTTCTAAACTTATTCCCTTAATGTTTTTCTCTTCATATAATTCTGCATAGGAATATGACTGAATTCTCTCTATGACTAAACGTAAAGAATCAGGAATTTTAGCAGATAAAATGAGAGGATACTTTTCAAGTTTACATGATATGAATGTCATAGTTAATTGCTACTCGGAGGATAAGGATATGTCCAGGAGATAGTTATTTTTATCTCAGGAAATCTTTGCTCAAATTGATTTATAACACCTTGACAACTTTCACAAGGTTTTCTTTCTGTGTAAAGATACAATTGCCCTCTAACGCGGTTATTATCCTTATTGTAGATAAATTCTAAAGTTTCTGCAATGGCTGACAAAACCTTATATTCCGCATCAGTATCCATAATACGTTCTGAGTGAGAATCTACAGCAGGTTCAAATTGTCCTCCCTTTGACTTAGGTTCTGGTTGAGGTGCTGGACTGTTGGCTCTAGATGTTGCACCCATTCCAAAAGCTTTACCATCTTCTAATCGTACCTCGATAATAGCAATATTACCCTTCGGAAATGATCTTCTAAGATATATCTCTCGGATATTAGCTGCATCTGAGATTAAATTTGGTTCTTCCATATTGGATTTATAATAATAATAATAATAATAATAATAAAATAATTAATGTAGCTACAATAAAATTGCTGTATTAGCTAAATGCTAAATATTCATTTCTTCCTAGTCCTCGATTCTATCACATGAGGATTGACTCCAAAATATTTTGCGGCTGCTGACATATCAAATGTTAATAAACTAATATCCCCTAAGTCTTTAACACCTTGGCCTTGAGAAGATTTTATATCTAAAACTTTAATAATTTCCTCTGCGACTGCTTGCGCTAAAAGCGGAGGAACAGAATTACCAATTTGTCGAAAACCATGCCATTTTGTGGGATGAAATCTAAACCAATCAGGATAGGAATGTAACCGCGCAGCTTCCCTGACAGTAATACATCTGGGGATAAAAGGATGGATGGGACGAGGAGAAGTAAATGCACCTTTATTACTGGGTGTTCCGGCTCTTAATGTATTACATAAACCATCAGGATCAAGTTTATGAAAACGACTAATTGATTCAATTTTACCATGAGGTGTAGAAGCAAATCTTGACCTAGATTCAGGTGAATGTTTGCTTCTTAAACTTGATGTTAGTAAGGTCAGATCATATTGACGTTTATAGGCATAGTTATTTTTTGCAATTTCAAGATTACGCAGTTTTTTAGCATAATTACTAGGGTTACTAAATTCAGTTAATATCCAATCTTGTTGATATAATTCTGGATAGTTTTCTATGACTGGTAAATCTTGTAATGCGTCCCAAACTGTAGGAGATATTTGATTAGGGAATATCATCTTTTCTGGATATTTCGGTAATTCGATATTTTGACGTGAACCGAGTAAAAATAATCTTTCCCGATTTTGTGGTACTCCATAATTAGCTGCATTTAAAACTTGATAATTTGCATTAACTTGATAACCACTTTCAGTAAATTGATTAATGATTTCAGCAATAAATTCTTTGTGTTTTCCTACTGTCATTCCTTTGACATTTTCTAATACAAAAAACTTGGGTTGTAATTCTACAACCAATCGAATGAAATGGAAAACTAAAGAATTTCTTGGATCATCAAAAGAACGTTTTCCCATTAATGAAAAACCTTGACATGGTGGACCACCAAAAACCACATCAATTTCTTGATTAGCAATTTGAGAAATATTCCTAATTTCCTTCCCTGTTGTCTCTTCTACACTTTTACAGATCACCGTCCAAAAGGGAAAGTTAAATTTATGGATTGCACAATGAATTGGATCTATTTCCACAGATGCCAGAATATCAAAACCAGCTTGTTCAAAGCCTAATGTCATTCCTCCTGCACCTGCAAATAAGTCAACTGCAATTGGTCGGGTTTTTGCCATTTTAACTATTATCTACTTTTTCATTGCTAATATTTCTTTAGCAGTGCGATCGCATACTCCCAATTCTCCCAAACAATGGCGCATTTCTTGATAATCTAATAAAGTTTTTTGTCTTTTTTCAGGATTTAATAACAATTCCATGGCTGCTTCAACAATATTATCGGCTGTGGCTTGTTCCTGTAAAAATTCAGGAACAATTTCCCGCATGACAACTAAATTTACTGGAGAAGCAAAGGGAATTGAACCTTTAAGAATATGACGTACAATCCAAGCAGTAATGGGATGAAGACAATAAACTACAACTTGGGGGACATTTAATAATGCAAGTTCTAAATTGACAGTTCCCGATTTAGTAATTGCGAAATCAGCCGCAGCAAAAATATCCTTTTGTTGATCTGATACTAGTGTAGCTTTTAAACCGTAATCTTTAATTGCTGCTGTAATTGGTTGTCTAAATGTTTCCAAAGATAGAGGAATCCAAAAATGGACATTTGGTAATTTAGATTGGATATTTTGGGCAGCTTGAAAAATCATTGGTAAAAGATATTTTAATTCTTGATGACGGGAAGCTGGTAACAGGGCAATTGCGATTTCTGCCGGTTTAATTCCTAATTTCTCTCTGGCAATTTCTCGATTTGGTGCATTTGCCATTCTATCAATTAAAGGATGTCCTACCCAACAGACATTTGCCCCATTTTGCCGATAATATCGCGCTTCTTCCGGGAAAATTGCTAATAGTTTATCTGTAAAACCAACAATACGGTTGGTATTCTGAAAACTCATAGACCATACCCACTCTTGAGGAGCGATATAATAAGCCACAGGCACATCAGGCAAATTTTCCCTCATGAATGTGCCAATTCCCAGATTTGGCCCCATATAGTCAATTAGGACTACTAAATCAGGGGGATTTTTCTTTAAATAGGCGATCGCTTGGCGTTGTACCCTTAAAGTAGGGATAACATAAGGCAAAGACTCAATTAAACCCATCGAACCAATACCGCTAGTATCCCCCAAAATTTTCGCCCCAGCTTCCGCCATTTTCTCCCCACCCAAAGCGATAATTTCCAATATCAAACCCGTAACAACAGCTTGACGTTGCAGTGCTGCAATCAAAAGCGAACCCTGTAAATCCCCAGAAACTTCGCCAGTGCTAATAAATATCCGCATTTTAAAACTTTAGATTTGAGATTTTTACGCCCTTTCCTACCCCCTTCCCAGTGGAAGATTACCTATTTTTTCTTCTTCTTCTTTTCTTCCTTCGCTACCTTCGCTTCTATCCCTTCGGGACGCTCCGCGAACGTGGTTCATTAAATCCATATTCATTAAATCCATATTCTGCCGACAAAAACAGAGCAACTGGTAAACTTTAAGGACAGGAAAACCCCGCCCCTACATCTAACTGACTATTCATTATTCATCACTGACAGATTTTTTGCCCTTTCCGGGAATTAAACCGCGTCTTCCTGGCATTTGGGAAAGTAGTAAAAAACGGCGAAGATGTTTTAATTGTTCTGAATCTCCTAAATTTTCTAACTCTTGTAAAGCATCTTTAAATAGGAAATCAGAACGATAGAGAAGACGGAAAGCTTTTTTAATTAATTGGAAATCACTAGCAGCCATTTCCGAACGTTTTAATCCTACCAAATTGAGCGATCGCACTTTCGCCGGATTTCCTTCCACCAACATATAAGGAGGGACATCCCTATCAATGCGTGTCATTCCGCCCACCATAGACATAGTTCCTATGTGAACAAATTGATGCACACCTAAAACACCGCTCAGTCTAGCTCGTGATTCAATATGTACATGACCCGCCAATGCTACAGAATTAGCAATAATGACAGAATCTTTAATCAGGCAATTATGACCTACATGAACATAAGCCATTAATAAATTGCCATTACCGATTATCGTCGCTTCACCCCTGCCAGTAGCGCGGTTAATCGTCACGTATTCACGGATGGAATTATTGTTACCAATTTTTACCCAAGTCGGTTCTCCCACGTATTTGAGATCCTGGGGCTGCATACCGATAGCTGCACCGGGAAAAATCTGATTTCCCGTACCAATTTCACAAAGGCCTTCTAGGACGACATGAGCGCCAATTACAGTGTCTGCACCAACTCTAACATTCTCGCCGATCACAGCATAAGCGCCGACTTGCACTGTTGAGTGGAGTTCCGCATTAGGATGGATGACAGCAGTTGGATGAATAAGTGTTTTCAAAGGTGAATCTCCAAAACTAAGTGCTACTTGCTAATTTATTCAATTAAGAAACGTGTCGGGCAAAGTTCAGTTATGTGTGAGGGCGAAAATCTAAAATCCTGTTATGGTATAATAAATTTTAACTAATCAAAGAAAACATTAGTTCTCCTTCAGCGGCTAATTGTCCATCAACTTCCGCCCGTCCTTTCATTTTCCCGAACCGACGCTGCTTCACCCACAACAGTTCCACCGTCATTACCAGTTGATCTCCAGGAACAATTTGCCGACGGAAACGGACTTTATCAATACCAGCAAAGACAAATAGTCCTCCTTTTGATTCCGGCATTTGCGTCATCACAATCCCGCCGACTTGTGCCATGGCTTCGATAATTAGCACACCTGGCATCAGCGATCGCCCTGGAAAATGCCCTTGAAATTGGGGTTCATTAAAGGTAACATTTTTAATACCCACGGCTTTTTTACCAGGTACATAATCAATAATCCGATCTACCAGTAAAAATGGATAGCGATGAGGTAAGAGTTCCTGAATTTCCTCAATACTAAAGGTAGTTTTTATAGTCTGTGGATTGACATTATCCTCACTTGATGTATTCAATTCCTGGGAATTAGGTTCGGTAATAGTGGACATTAGTGGTACGTTGTTTGAATAATTAAACACTAAGATGGGTAAATTTGGGAATTTTAGATCAGTTCTAAAATTTTCCGTGCCAGTTGAATGTGTAAATTATGACTAGCTTTGTAAGCCAAAAAATGAGCAACAGGGAAAATTCCCAGTAAACTTAAATCTCCGACTAGATCCAAGATTTTATGACGAACTGGTTCATTTGCAAATCGTAATGGTGGATTTAGCCAACCTTCCAACCCACAAACTAGGGCATTAGCCAAACTACCACCTTTAATTAATCCCGACTTTTGCAGATGTTCGATTTGATGCTGTAACCCAAAAGTTCGAGCCGGCGCAATTTCTGAAGCAAAGTCAGCAGAAGATTTTTCTAAACTTGTCGTTAATAACCAACTGTGCCATTGATTACCAATTGCCGCCAAATTAAAATCTATCCCATAGCTAAATCTGGTTTCTGGTGCCGGTAGGGCGCAAACAAAAGTATCACCTTCATAAATCCAAATCGGTTCGGTAATAACGACAGGTGCAGGTAAATTACTCACCATTTGGGCAAATAAACCAACTTCAGCAATTCTTTCACACCAAACTTGAGCAGAACCATCTAAAAGCGGTACTTCCGGTCCATCAATTTCAATTCTGGCATTATCCACCCCCATAGCCGCCAAAGCAGCCAATAAATGTTCCACAGTGCGAACACAGACTTGACCCTTACCCAATTGAGTAGAAAGCACAGTCTGACTCACAGCCGCAACTTGGGCGGGAATAATTGGTGAATTCGGTAAATCTACCCGGACAAAAAAGCGATTACTTCCTGGTGGTGCTGGTAATATTCGTACTTGAGTATTGACCCCACTGTGTAACCCCACACCAGTCTGAGTAATTTCCCCAGCTAAAGTATGTTGCTGCATCATCTAATAATCCAAATATTGTAGTTAGTATTGCTCAAAACTCTGATTATTCTTGTCTGAAAAATATTAAATATTATTAAGGTACAGAAGTCAGAATTCAGGAGTCAGAAGTAAAATTCTTAGCCAC
>NZ_VIKZ01000002.1:132165-147676 GCF_009711985.1 Dolichospermum sp. UHCC 0260
TCTTCCAAATGCTTCGCCCCTACTGACCAATTTAAAATCTTTCCCCAATGCCAAAATTGATCCGACTATCACCTTCATCAGTGACACCGTAATCTATGCGAATTGGTCCAAGTGGAGACTGTATCCGCAAACCTAAACCATAGCCATAGCCATTGCCATTTTTCTTTAACAATTGTGCAGATTGGGTACTACTTCCCAAGTCACTACCATAGTCAAAAAATAGTGCGCCACTGACAACCGAGAAAACCGGAAAGCGATATTCAACAGCAGCTTGGACATACTTACTACCCGTGCCTAATCTGCCCTCATCATACCCGCGAACTGAATTACTACCACCTATGGTAAAGGCTTCATAGGGAGGTACATCCCCAAAGATTGTCCCTCCTTGCAGGTTAAATGCCAAAGTTTGCGGTTTTTTGCTAAAGCTAAGTAATTTAATCGGTAGATACTGACTATAGTTACCCCTAAGCCTAGTCATAAAAACACTACCTGTGCCTATAGGTACAGATTGATCAACTCCAAAGCTGAGGAAAGAACCTTTGGTGGGTTGTAAGGAATTATTGCGGAGATCCCTTTGTGCGCCCAGCTTCAAGAGTAATAAATCATCTTCTCCTGAAGACGAAAGAGTGAGAGGAGTTCTATCACTGATGATATTTCCACTACTATCAAATATCGCCCCTTCCTTTCTCAAATTACCGTCAGCATCACGACCGGAAACCCGTTGATACTGGAGTCCAGCGGAAGCCAGCCACTCGGAATTTTTGAAAGGATTGCGGGAAAGGGGACGGGTAAAGGTGACACCACCACCTAAGCGGGTAATCCGAGGGCGATCTTGTTGATTTGTATCCGTAATATTGTTAGGATCAAAGGTATCAATACTCTTATCTTTACCTTCAAAAATCAAGGAAACAGAACGACGACGGAAAATATTTGTCGTATATGAAGTGCGATAAGGATCACCAGCAATCCAAGGATCAGTAAAGCGCAGGTCAAATAGTAGTTCTCGTTCTCCTAACTGTACCTCTGTCCCCAATTTTTGGTTTCTGCCCCCCAGGTTTTGCTGCTGATAGCTGATAGTTCCAAATAAACCACTAGCAGAGCTAATTCCCGCCCCAGCAGCAATAGAACCGCTATTACGTTCAGTTACATTTACTAGTACATTTACCTTACTGGGGTCACTACCAGGAGCAAGGGATATAGGCTCAGTATCAGGTGGTTCAAACAATCCAAGTCCATATACTCGCGCTAAATCTCTCTGTACTGTATTCCGATTGAATACTGTTCCTGATTTTAATTCTAATTCCCGTGTAATAATATAATCCTTTGTCCGTCCGCGAATTGGTTTGCCTTGGTCGTCTACGAACTCACCATCTTTGTTCCGGAATCGGACGTTAACGCTTTCTACAACCCCTTCTGCCACTTGGAGGGTGACAACGCCATTTTCTGAGACTTTGGGCGCTCCAACTAAGTTGGCAAGTACATAACCTTGGTCTTGATAAAGTTTGGTTAATTTCTGAATGCCTTCGTTTAATTCCCGCAAGTTGAGAATTTTGCCATATTGACTGCTAAATATTTCGTTGGCTGTGGCAGCAGGAAGAACAGAGGCTACACCCGTACCAGGGTTGGCTTCTAATTCTACTTTAGAGAGAATGGGATTGGGGGTAACAATAAAACTTACCCGCACACCAAGGGGGGTATCTTCTGGAAATGCTTGGACATTGGAGAAAAACCCAGTTCTAAAAATCGCACTGATATCTTCTTGCAGTTGGGAACGGGTGGTTGTTTGTCCAGCTTGGGTGCGAATTACTTTATAAACTTGGGTTTCTAGTTCCGGGGTGATTTGTCCTGTTTCTGATTTAATTGCTACCTCTGACACCAATACGCGGGCTTCGGTTGCTTCTGGATTGGGTGTGGGTGCTACTGTTGGCGGATTTAGTTTTTCTTGATTGGATTCAGTCGCAGGAGGTTGAGTCGGTTTTACTAGGGGAACTGGTGTTTTTTTAGGAACTATTGTCCGTTTGGGGACAACCTCAGATCCCTTTTTTATGGTTGTGGGGGCTGTTGTTGAAGGATCTGGTTTTTTCTGAGTTGGTTCAGCCTGTGCTGTAATGGGAACTATTGTGGAGTTGGGTATAATTACAGATCCCTGATCTACTGATGCTGAGTTGGACTTTAAAGCTTTAATAAGAGGGGAAAATTTGTGAGATTCTCTTTCTCCAACTATTGGTGCTACCAGGGGATAAGATGCTGGATTTTCACTAGCATCACCTTTGACAAGATTCTGTGTTTCTGGCTGGTTTGTTGCTACTGTCAAAACTTCTGTGGTCTGTGGGTGACTATCAGTAGTTTGGGCATTTGCTTTGACAGAAATTGCTAAAGGGACGGTCATGGCTACCATAGCCATTAATCCGGGTGTTAAATGTTTTTTAATCATATTTCTCTTCACTACCACACACCATTATTGTTAATTACTGGAAAATTTACTTACTCAGCTTTGGAGCTTTCTACTACTTTTAATACTCTCTGCAAAACCTCCTGATAGGCATTTTCTACGTTTCCTAAGTCCCGACGAAAACGGTCTTTATCCATAATGCGGCGGTTAGTATCGGTTTCGGCTATGTCCCATAAACGACAGGTATCGGGACTAATTTCGTCGGCTAAAAGCACTTGCTGTTGTGAATCCACGCCAAATTCAAGTTTAAAGTCCACTAAGGTAATTTGGCATTTTTCCCAAAACTGCTTCAGAAATTCGTTGATTTCCAATGCAAGATGAGTAATTTGAGCAACTTGTTCCGGTGTGGCTAATTCTAGGAGAAATAAGCGATCGCTTGTCAGTAAAGGATCACCTAGATTATCATCTTTATAATAAAATTCCACCAAAGGCCGTGATAACACAGTCCCTAGTGCTAACCCAGTTTGTTGACACAGGCTACCAGCCGCAATATTTCTTACCACCACTTCTAAGGGGATAATTTTTACAGCTTTGACTCTCATCAAATTGGGGGCTGGACTATCAATAAAATGAGTTTTAATCCCCTGTTTTGCCAATTGTTGGAACAGTTGACTAGAAATACTACAGTTAATCATGCCCTTGTTTTGAATGCTGCCCCGTTTTTGAGCATTAAAGGCTGTAGCATCGTCTTTAAAATCAGCCAACAAAATCTCTGGATCATCTGTTGCGTAAAGAATTTTGGCTTTGCCTTCGTAGAGTTTAGAATTAACAGACATGGTAGTAGATACTGTTTTCGGTAATGGACTGCTTAAATCTGAAAGTTTCACTATTTTAAGTAGGGAACAGGGAACAGGGAACAGGGAACAGGGAACAGGGAACAGGTAATTGGTAATTGGTAATTGGTAAATAATTTTCTTCCTCCTGACTCCTGACTCCTGACTTCTGACTCCTGCTGTAAATTAAGTCTAGTATTACAAAAATAACTCTATTTTTTCACACAATTATGACCCATCCCTTTCTCAAACACCTACATAGTCCCGAACGTCCCGTTATCGTCTTTGACGGTGCAATGGGTACAAACCTGCAAACCCAAAATCTTACCGCTGAAGATTTTGGAGGCGCACAATATGAAGGCTGTAACGAGTATCTAGTCCACACCAAACCCGAAGCCGTCGCCAAGGTTCACCGTGATTTTCTCGCCGCTGGCGCTGATGTCATTGAAACTGATACCTTTGGCTCTATGTCCATAGTTTTAGCAGAATATGACTTAGCAGACCAAGCTTACTATCTCACGAAGAAAGCCGCCGAACTTGCCAAAAGTGTGGCTGCGGAATTTTCCACCCCGGAAAAACCCCGATTTGTGGCTGGTTCTATTGGTCCAACCACCAAACTCCCCACTTTGGGACATATTGATTTTGACACCATGAAAGCCTCTTTTGCTGAACAAGCAGAAGCCTTATTTGATGGTGGTGTGGATTTATTCCTCGTAGAAACCTGCCAAGACGTGCTGCAAATTAAAGCCGCATTAAATGGGATTGAGGAAGTTTTTGCCAAAAAAGGGGAAAGAAGAGCCTTAATGGTGTCTGTAACTATGGAAAGCATGGGAACAATGCTGGTAGGGACAGAAATCAACGCCGTAGTTACTATCCTCGAATCTTACCCCATTGATATTCTCGGCTTAAATTGCGCCACTGGTCCCGACTTGATGAAACCACATATCAAGTATTTATCAGAACATTCCCCCTTCGTAGTTTCCTGTATTCCCAATGCTGGTTTACCGGAAAACGTCGGCGGTCAAGCACATTACAGACTTACGCCCATAGAATTACGCATGGCGTTAATGCACTTTATCGAAGATTTGGGTGTCCAAGTGATTGGGGGTTGCTGTGGGACACGACCAGCACATATTCAACAATTGGCGGAAATTGCTCACGAGTTAAAACCAAAAGTTAGACAACCAATTTTAGAACCATCAGCCGCATCAATTTATACGACTCAACCCTATGAACAAGAAAATTCTTTCTTGATTATCGGTGAACGTCTTAACGCCAGTGGTTCTAAAAAATGCCGTGATTTACTCAACGCTGAAGACTGGGATGGTTTAGTCTCAATGGCGCGGAGTCAGGTAAAAGAAGGCGCACACATCCTTGATATTAACGTTGATTATGTGGGACGTGACGGCGTACGTGATATGCACGAGTTAGTTTCTCGTGTTGTCAATAATGTAACTTTACCTTTAATGCTGGATTCCACCGAA
Source organism: Dolichospermum sp. UHCC 0260 (assembly GCF_009711985.1). Classification (NCBI taxonomy): domain Bacteria; kingdom Bacillati; phylum Cyanobacteriota; class Cyanophyceae; order Nostocales; family Aphanizomenonaceae; genus Dolichospermum; species Dolichospermum sp. UHCC 0260. Next base: position 136,875 of record NZ_VIKZ01000002.1, read on the forward strand.
TGGGAAAAAATGGAAGCGGGGTTAAAGGTAGCTGGTGGTAAGTGTTTACTCAATTCTACCAACTATGAAGATGGCGAAGACCGATTTTTGAAAGTGCTAGAATTAGCTAAAAAATACGGTGCTGGTGTCATTATTGGGACAATTGACGAAGATGGTATGGCGCGGACAGCAGAGAAAAAGTTTCAAATTGCCCAACGTGCTTACCGTCAAGCTTTAGAATATGGGATTGCGCCGACAGAAATATTCTTTGATACTTTAGCTCTACCGATTTCTACTGGGATTGAAGAAGATCGGGAAAATGGTAAAGCTACCATTGAATCAATTCGCCGCATTCGCCAAGAATTGCCAGGATGTCATGTGATGTTGGGCGTTTCCAATATCTCTTTTGGCTTAAATCCCGCCTCGCGCATGGTGTTAAACTCGATGTTTTTGCATGAAGCTATGCAAGCGGGCATGGATGCAGCAATTGTCAGCGCGAGTAAAATTTTACCTCTGGCTAAGATTGAACCGCAACATCAAGAAGTTTGTCGGCAATTAATTTATGATGAACGTAAATTTGATGGTAATGTCTGCATTTATGACCCCTTGGGAGAATTAACCACAATTTTTGCCGGAGTCAAAACTAAACGGAATACGGGAATTGATGCCAGTTTACCCATTGAAGAACGTTTAAAACGTCATGTTATTGACGGTGAACGCATTGGTTTAGAAACCCAATTAACAAAAGCTTTAGAACAATATCCTCCTTTACAAATCATCAATACTTTCTTGTTAGACGGAATGAAAGTTGTTGGTGAATTGTTCGGGTCTGGACAAATGCAATTACCTTTTGTCTTACAATCTGCCGAAACCATGAAAGCTGCGGTTGCTTATTTAGAACCGTTTATGGAAAAGTCGGAATCTGGGAATAATGCGAAGGGAACTTTTGTAATTGCCACTGTCAAAGGTGATGTTCACGATATTGGTAAAAACCTGGTAGATATCATTTTATCTAACAATGGTTATAAGGTGATTAACCTGGGAATTAAGCAATCTGTAGAAAACATCATTCAAGCTTACGAAGAACATAAACCTGATTGTATTGCCATGAGTGGATTGTTAGTAAAATCCACCGCTTTCATGAAGGAGAATTTACAGACTTTTAATGAAAAAGGAATTACTGTCCCGGTAATTTTAGGTGGTGCTGCTTTAACTCCTAAATTTGTGAATCAGGATTGCCAAGGTACTTACAAAGGTAAAGTTGTCTATGGCAAGGATGCTTTTTCTGATTTGCATTTTATGGATAAGTTAATGCCAGCAAAAACAGCAGGTAATTGGGATAATTTGCAAGGTTTCTTAGATGAAGTTGTAGAAAATGGACATCAATCTATTGCGGAAAATAGCGGGCAAGATGCCCACCCTACACTAGATAATTCTGATGTTAAAAAAGAGGTTGATACTCGGCGTTCTGAGGCTGTAGCTGTAGATATTGAACGTCCAAATCCACCTTTTTGGGGAACGCAGTTTTTACAACCTGATGATATTTCTTTGGAGGAATTATTCTGGTATTTAGATTTGCAAGCTTTGGTGGCTGGACAATGGCAATTCCGCAAGCCCAAGGAACAATCTAAGGAGGAATATCAGGCGTTTTTAGCTGATAAGGTTTATCCAGTTTTGGAAGAGTGGAAACAGCGCATTATTGAGGAGAATTTATTACATCCTCAAGTGATTTATGGCTATTTTCCTTGTCAGTCTGTGGGGAATAGTTTGTTGATTTATGAAACGAACCGCAGAGACGCGGAGGACGCGGAGGTAAGAGTTAGTTTTGAGTTTCCCCGTCAGAGGTCTTTTAATCGGTTATGTATTGCAGATTTTTTTGCACCTAAGGAGTCGGGAATTATTGATGTTTTCCCTATGCAAGCGGTGACTGTGGGGGAAGTTGCAACGGAGTTTGGACAAAAGCTATTTGCCGATAATAAATACACTGACTATCTGTATTTTCATGGTATGGCTGTACAGGTGGCTGAGGCTTTGGCTGAATGGACTCACGCTAGAATCCGCCGGGAGTTAGGTTTTGGTGATTCTGAACCGGATAATATTCGGGATATGTTGGCGCAGCGTTATCAGGGTTCTCGGTATAGTTTCGGCTATCCTGCTTGTCCGAATATTCAGGATCAGTTTAAGCAGTTGGAGTTGTTGGGGGTTGATAGGATGAAGATGCACATGGATGAAAGTGAGCAATTGTATCCTGAACAGTCGACAACGGCGATTATTACTTATCACCCTGCTGCGAAGTATTTCACAGCTTAATCTATCCCTCAGAATAGAATGATGAGGCTATAAAAATGAAGTCCACACAGGTGGACTTCATAACTATCAAGATTGTGCATGAAAACTGATTCTATTTTTTATCGCATTTTTCAAACTTTACCCGCGTCTTTTTTTGAATTTTAAATATTAGTCCTATGTTCATTTCTCAACTGTTCTTTAATAGCCTCTATTTGAGCCTTCAAATCAAAGCCATTTTTACTATTTTTAGCAACCTCTCTTATCTTAGAAATATTAGCCCATACTTCAAAATTGTAAAAAGGATTTAAACCTATAATATTTCCTGAATTAATATCAATAGGTTCTGGTGATTTTACAATTTCTATCAACTTTAAGATAGCTAAGTCAATATTCCATTGAGAAATATATAACAGTAATGCAGCGAACGCTAAAACTATATCAGAATTATCCAAATACACTGGATAACCATTATCAATTGTATAAATTGCAAGATTAAAGGCTATAAATTGTGATAATTTAATAGTATTTTTGTAAGGTATCTCTAATTCTTTAACATCAAAAACACGGCTACCTTGCGTATTCTCAATTATTTTTTTTGTTTTATCATACAATTTTTGTGTATTTTCCAATTCCAAAGAACAATTATTTGCTATCTCTATTAAATTCTTATTTTCATTTATAAAGAAAATTTCAGCAGCTATATTCCAATTAAACTCAGGTAATTGTGCATGAAGAGGATTAAATTTTATATCTGGAATCTTTAAAGTTCTGCGCTTAAAACTTTTTAACAAATAAAACCATTTTAAGGCATCTATAGAAACATCCATTTTATATTGATAATTAACTTTGGTTTCATAAAAATATTTTCTCATCTCACTAATCATCTGTTGAGATATTATTTTTTGTTCTATGCCTTTAGCAACCAATTCTCTAATAATTTTTGTCTCACCACTTCTATTAGTACCAAAATCTACTAACTTGCCTTTTTGACTTTTATCTTGTTTAGAGTTGTTGTAATCACAAAAATAATTGTGAGTATCAAATCTAAAATGTGCTTGTTTTGTTATTGATTCTAATACTATTTTTCCTCCTCTTGAAAGACATATAGGGCAAAGAACATCTTGATAAATTTCATCTTTTTCATGCTTTGATAAATTTTTGATTTTAGTATTTATATCAACTAGAGAATTATGTCCTAGTAAAGATAAAAGTTGCTCAATATCTATTTCTCGTTTAAATTTTTGAGAATAAACTGTGATAGCCATAAAGAAGTAATTTTTAAACAACTATATTTAATTATACCACAATTTTAATAATACTGTCACGTAAATCTATCACTTTTTCCTTTACCGGATGCCAGTCTGCAAAAAAATTTGCTAGATTTAATCCAGACTATTGTTTCCTATAAATTACCCCGTCTCAGTCCCCAGGAGTTAGCAAGAATGTTTAGTATTAGTTATATCGTAGGTTGGGTTGAGGAACGAAACCCAACAAAATCCTTGGTAATTTTGGGTTTCACTATCGCTCAACCCAACCTACATTTCCTTAACTAGAACTTCCAGTAATAGATAAATTTTGGAATTATACGTATGCAGAGAAAGGAGGATTTATTCAGGAGGCTACCGGTTGGAAACCTTCGATACTTCAGCCTTATGTTTACTTGCCAACTCTGACACAGATATTAGAATAGGTTTAAGAATATTTAATAGTTTTCTTATCAAAAATAGTGTTGCATAAATTTATCACTTTTTCCTTTGCAACCAAGCAGATACTTCCTCAATTGCGTATTACAAACTATAATAATTTCTGCAATAGATGATAAATATCTCCCTTATCACCTTCTTTTCTTAAACCTACACCAACTACTAAAACCACAACTTTATCCTTTTCCACTTGATAAATTATACGGTAGCGTTGTCCTACAGCCCTAACGCTACGATAATTAATCAACTGTCCAGTTAAAGGTTTTCCCTGTTTTTCAGGTTCTATTTTTAATTTGTCAATCTTTGAACTCAAAGCTTTTTGGTGACGTTTATCTTTAATATTCGCAAACATCTCCAAAGCTAAAGGTGTTAACTGAATTTCAAATTCAATTTGATCAGATTGTGGTTTATCAAAGTCCGAGTTTGAGTTTTGCATCATTCCAACTAATAGTTTCTCCCCTGTCTGCTTGAGCTATACTTTCTTGTAACTGCTGACTAAATTCCTGATCAAATAATATTGCTAATGTTTCTAGCAAAGATTCATATTGCTCAAAACTAATAGCCGCCATTACGGGTTTACCATGCCTAGTTATGATTATTGGTTCTTCTTGTAAATCATCTGGTAAATCTAAAAGTTGCTCTTGCGCTTCTGTAATTGTTAAGTATTTTAACATATTTTGGTTTTCAATAATTCCTGTATATCATTATATCACTACTTCAAGTTAATTTCAGAATGCAATCTTTAGTTAATTAAAACTTTCGAGATAATTGAAGAAAATTCTCATCAGTATAGGGTTTGACCATTAATCATCCTCGTTTAAATGTTAGTATGTTGAAATTAATATGATATTTTCCATGATTACTATTGTATCATGTTTGATAGTTCCTCTTAAATCAACATTTACAAAAATATTTAATAGCAATATTCATGAAAACCGATTCTATCTTTTATTGCATTTTTCAAACCTTACCGCAATCTTTTTTTGAATTGATTAATTTACCCCCTAGTGAAGCAAATGCTTATGATTTTGCCTCTGTAGAACTAAAACAAACAGCGTTTAGAATTGATGGTGTATTTCTACCTACAAATAATCAAGAAAAAATACCTATTTATTTTGTGGAGGTACAATTTCAAAGAGATGAGGATTTTTATTCTCGCTTTTTTTCAGAGATTTTTCTTTATTTACATCTCTATGCTTCTACTACACCCTGGCAAGCTGTGGTTTTATTTGCTAAACGTAGTATAGAACCCACAGAAATAGAACCCTATCGCTATTTGCTAGAAAGTCCATTGGTAACTCGGTTATATTTGGATGAACTGGTGGATATACAAACATCCTTGGGATTAGGTATTATTAAGTTAGTGGTGGAGAAGGAAAAAGAAGTTCCAGCTTTAGCGAGAAACCTATTATCACAAGCAAAATCAGACTTATCGGATGAAAGATTGCAGAAAAATTTGTTAGATTTAATCCAGACCATTATTTCCTATAAATTACCCCGTCTCAGTCCCCAGGAGTTAGCAAGAATGTTTAGTATTAGTGATTTAAAAAATACCAGATATTATCAAGAAGTCCGTTATGAGGAGGCTTTAAATTACACTATGCGTATAATTGAACGGCGTATAGGTGGAGTTAGTCAGGATTTACAAGTAAAAATCAATAAGTTATCTGTGGAAGATTTGGAGAATTTAGGTTTAGCTTTGTTTGATTTTACCAGTAAAGCTGATTTGGTTACTTGGTTGAATAATCAAAATATTGCAGATGGTTAAACTAAATTACCCCGTCTCAGTTCCCAGGAGTTAGCAAGAATGTTTAGTATTAGTGATTTAAAAAATACCAGATATTATCAAGAAGTTCGTTATGAGGTAATTTTCAATTTTGTAATGCGTCTACTTGAACGGCGTATAGGTGGAGTTAGTCAGGATTTACAAGTAAAAATTAATCAGTTGTCTGTGGAAGATTTGGAGAATTTAGGTTTAGCGTTGTTAGATTTTACCAGTAAAGCTGATTTAGTTGTTTGGTTGAATAATCAAGTTATTTTTGAGGGTTAAATCCATCACTTTCTCCTTTGCAACCAAGCAAATACTTCCTCAACTGTGATGATTAAATTCACACCTTCTAAAACTGGTAATATATCTGTTCCAATTAATAAATCTGGTAAACTATGAGGCTGATAAACTAAAATTGAACGCTCACTTGGGTCAAGTAACCATCCAAGTTTTGTACCATGTTTAATACAATGTAAAATATTGCCAGTTACCTTGGTTTGACTTTGAGCCGGTGACAGAATTTCAATTATCCAAGCTGGTGCAAAATTAATCCCACTGCTAATAATATCACCGCTTTCATCTAATGGTATTTGATTATTATCAATAACTGCAATATCAGGAACTACGGAACGATTACCACAGCTACACCGCAGTTCTGGAAATGCTTCATAATCACTTGTTGCTGTGTCAATTACTGCAACTAATCTTTTTTGTAATAAACTGTGTTTACCTCCGCCCATAGGTTTTTGAATTGCTTCTGTGTTAATATATTCCCATGCTGGTGACTCATCAATAAAACCCAGTTTTAAGAATTCTTCTATGGTAATGATTTTTGCCAGAAATGTTGTTGTCATTTATTTAGAGGGTGTTTGAAAAGTTTTGAATGTATAGACTGACCCCTCTCCAAACCTCTCCCCTGCAAGGGGAGAGGCTTTAAAACCCCCATTCCCTTGCAGGGAAGGGGGGTAGGGGGGTTAGGTTTTTGGAGATTACTGGTTTGATATAATACTTTTCAAACAACCTCTTAGACTCAGAGGATAACTGTTGCTGTTTTACCCAATTTCTAAAGGCTTTAAGTGTCGCATTTCTCCCTGCGGTTTTACTTTGTTGAAGATATTGGGGAATTACTGCAATTAAAGGTAAATTAGGAAAATTAAAACTTGACTGAGATTCTAGATAATTCCCATCTTGTAAGATATTTATTCTTAAATTACTATTCTCAAAACGCCATAATTCTGGAACTTTTAAGGCTTGATAAATATTTGCATGAGTGCGGGAAGTAATATCAATTTCTAAGGCTAAATCTGGTGGAGGATCTATTGTTAGATCTAATCGCTTTTTTCCTCGAATTAAAGCTTCATTTTTAATATAAAAACATTGATCAGGTTCTATCCCTTTCTCCATAAATTGATTTTTAAATGTGGTAGAACCAAGACATATAAATTCAATATCTAATTCTTCCAATAAAGCCTTAACTAAATCACTAATAATTTCTTTATCGTCTTCATGTTCTGGTAATGGTGCCATAATTTCTAATATTCCCTTGTCATAAGCAATTCGCGCTGCACGATGTTCTCCTAATTCTTCAAGAATAATTTCTAATTCTGTCCAGGTGACATCTTGCAATATTACTGTTTGTCCTGGTGGTACATGGATGCGCTTTAATTCTAACAACATCTTTTCCACTCCTTGTTATTTAAACTTAATTTGATTGTACTTGGGAATATTAATTCTGATTTCATGAAATATTATAACCAACCTCGGAGGCTATAAATAAAAGTACCAATATATTCTTTTAATGCACTTGTGAATTGGTTTAAATTTTCAGTATCAGGGAGTAAATTGAGAATTGCGGCTTTTGGAGTGCTGGTAAGTTCTTGAAATTCACCTTGACTAACAAGAAAATCGGTTGGTGTGGGAATGACATCCATACCTTGACGGTGAAAAATTTTGAGCGATCGCGGCGTATGTATTGCCGAAGTAATTAATAATACTTTTTTGATTTGGCGAGCTTCAAGAATTTTACGGACATTGACAGCATTATCATGAGTATTGAAAGAATCAGGTTCTTGAATAATTGCTGTGGCTGGAACACCAATAGATGTAAGAATATTTGCCATATCTGCTGATTCTGGCGAACCACTACCGCGCCAATCAATCCGGCCACCACTAAGGATAATTATAGGGGCTTTTTTCTGAAAATAAAGTTGTGCGGCATAAATTACGCGATCGCCTGCTTCACTTAAATCTACTGTCACCCGTGGCCAAGTTGCTGATTTAGTTGCACCACCTAAGACTACAATGGCTTCAGCATTGGGGATTTGAGTTGCAGGGATATTTTGCCATTCTAGGCTGCGTACCAAGGATTTAGCCACCCAAGCATTACTACATATTAGCAATAAAGCTAAAGATAAAGAAATAGCTATAGTCGCAATCCGGGGACGTTTTCGTAAAGTTACTAAAGCCACTATTAAACTCACACTTGCCAATCCCAAAGGGTAAAAAAATAGTGGTAGGATTTTAGATAAATATAAAAACATAATTAGTTAATTATTAATTACTTTTCCCAAAAGCGAAAATTGAAAGTTGCAGATTCCCGACGGAAACGTTTAGTAGGTTTTCTTTTACGTCTTTTTGCACTTCTCTCACTCGGCTGTTCTGGATTTACTTCTTCCACAATCTCCTCAGATAATTGTGTTTGTAACGCCTCCTCACTGCGCCACCAACCAATTATCCAGCCACCACCAACTCCAGCAATAGCACCGAACACAATACTCACAGGGGCTGAATAACCGAGGAAAAGGCAGCCCATCATAAAAAACAACCAATATTTTAACCCAGCATCAATACCATCATTAGATGCGACAGTAGCAGGTTCAGAACTATTATCATTGGCAAATGTGAACCACCCTAAAGTAACACCACCCATAATGGCTATGAATAGACTCAGAGGAACTGAAGCATGAGCAATTCTGGAGATAATAAATAAAAATAATCCAAACAACAGTTGAGAAAGAAAGTTAGGTGAAGAAGAGAAAATATCGCCTAGCAGATTATTTTTTGGTGCCATAAGATTAGGAGTCAGGAGAAAGAATAATTATATCTCGTTCCCAGTCTCTGACTGGGAATGCTATCATGGAGGCTCTGCCTCAAATGTTATTAAAGGCAGAGCCTTTTAGAATTCATTCCCATACAGAGTATGGGAACGAGAAACGAGAGAATAGAGAGGATGGGAACGAGAAATTTTAATGTTGTAGGGGTAAAGCAAGAGTTTTATTGGTGTCAACTTAGGCTACAGATAGCTTATTTGTTTGGCTTTCAAACCCGCCCGGAACTTAAGTTCCGGTCTAATAGCTAAAGTGTACTAAAGTACACTAAAAATTTTTGGTTTGTTTTAGTCATCTTTAGATGACTTGAGCTATTAGACAGGGAATAAATTCCCTGTCGGGCTAGGAATTTTACGTTAATTTGACACTTACGAGCAATGCTAAACCCTGACTTCCTAGACAAAAATTAAATCAATTCTGATAATTGCGTGTCTAGCGGTTGAGTTGTATCTACAACTGTTATATAAGGTTGTTCTTGATTTGTAAATGGTTCAGATTGCTTGATTTGGGATGCTAATAAATCAGCAGTTGCATCAGCAATATCACCAGTGCGGTTCAGCAGTCGTTCTGTGACAACTTCTAACGGTGCGGTGCAGTTGATAATATGTACAGGTAATTGATGCTGTGTAGCTTGAGAAATAGCTGCTTCCCGTAAATCCTGACGATCATATTTGGCATCTAAAATTACAGACCAACCTTGATTAGCCAGTATAATTCCTAATGCTAACAATCGGCTATAGGTTTTTTGCGTCATTTCTGGTGTGTAGATTTCATCCCCACCTTTTTCTAAGAGGGGAATTCCTGCTAAATGCTTACGCACAGCATCAGAACGGAGATGAACTGCATTGAGTTTTCGGGCTAAATATTTAGCTGTGGTACTTTTACCAGCACCAGATAAACCCGACATCAAAATCAGTTTTCCCTGTTGGGGTTTAGTATATTCCCACGCTTGACGATAATATGCAGATGCGGTTTTTGCAGATTCTTCTTTTACAGCAGCCGGGATGTTAGGATCATCTAATAAAAAGGAATTTACCTTAGCTCGCACATAAGCCTGACGGCTTAAATATAAAGGTAATACCTGTAAACCTTCCCAATCTCCAGTTTGCTCTACGTAGGCATTTAAAAAAGCATTTCCTAAGTCTTTTCTTCCTCTGGCTTCAATATCCATGACTGTAAATGCTACGTCATACATAACATCCACAAACCGGAAAGGCTCATTGAATTCTATGCAGTCAAATAGCATAATTTTGTCATGCCAAAGAGCTATATTTCTGAGGTGTAAATCGCCGTGACATTCACAAATATAGTTATTGTCAATTCTGCTTTTAAATAGTTCTGGATGTTGGACAAAGAAGTTATCTGTATATTGTTTTGTTGCCTCAAACTGCTCTTGTGTCTGAGGTCTACCAATATAGTTTTGAGTTTGCTGATAATTCTCATCAATTGCTAATCGTATTTGTGAGACTTCCCCAAAACTACGAATATAATCGTTTGTGACTGATTCAGCATGATATTGAGCGACAACTCTTCCCAATTCTTCCAAATGACTTTCTTGCAAATTTCCACTGGCAAAAAGTTCACTAAAAAGGGCTTCTTGGGGAAATTGACGCATCTTTACTGCATATTCTACAACTTCTCCTGTTCCCCCTAAATGGTATTGTTCACCAACTAAAGTTAGGGGTAGAACTTCTAAATATAATTCACCTGCACCACGTTGATTTAAGCGCAATTCTTCTTGACAAAAATGTTGTCGTTTTTCTAAGGTGGAAAAGTCTAAAAAACCAAAGTTGGCTGGTTTTTTCAGTTTGTAAGCATAATCTCCTGTGAGGAGGACATAGGAAATATGAGTTTGAATTAATTGAATTGGTTCTGTTACAGAATGAGGATAAAATCCTGGTTGTAACATTTGTGAAATTAAATTTGGGAGATTGGTTTGTGTCATTGGTTCGTTGT
>NZ_VIKZ01000002.1:147996-153329 GCF_009711985.1 Dolichospermum sp. UHCC 0260
GCCAAAAATAATTCTCCAAATGCTTCGCCCGTACAGTGGTTAGTGGTAAGAGGGATTTTGATACTCTTGCCTTTTTCCCACAAAAAAACCAGGGCTAACCCTGGTTCTCTTCGTTATTATTACCTGAATTTTAGCCTTTAGCACCAGCAAAAAAACTGATGTGGTAAGGTGTGCCTTTGGCTGGGTGAATCTGAACTTCACGAAGCACGGTTGTACCAGTCCACTCTAATTCAGCAATGCTGAGTTCCACTTGGGTTTTATTAGGAATAACTTGCTTGAGCAAACGTTCTACAACTTTAGCGTCAAGAACTAGAGAAATTGATTCAATCCCGTTGTGACCATACAAGTTGGCGGGAATTAATCCAGAACGGCGCAAAGCTCTGGGTTTGCTACCTTCGGGACGGGTTTTAGATTCGAGTGTGATTGCCATATAAGTTGTTAAGTTGTTAAGTTGTTAGTTGTCAGTTGTCAGTTGTCAGTTATTTTGCCAATGACCAATGACCAATGACCAATGACTAAACTGGTGTACCGTTAGGTTGTAACAGTGCGCGTTTGGGACCGTGAATAGGATCTTCAACAATGATAGTTTGATCACGACTTGCTCCCAAGGAAACAATTGCAATCGGCACTTCCATTAATTCTGCCAAGAATTTCAGATAGTCCAGTGCTTTTTGTGGTAACTCTTCCAGGGTACGACAGTGACTTGTTGACACTTGCCATCCTGGTACAGTTTTGTAAATGGGACGACAACGGGCGAAAAGACGAGCGCTGGTGGGGAAGTGTTCGCAGCGTTCACCATCAATTTCATAAGCCACACAAACATTGATTTCCTCTAGTTCATCGAGAACATCAAGTTTGGTAAGTGCCATACAATCCATGCCGTTAATGCGAACCGCATAACGACCAATAACCGCATCAAACCAACCACAACGACGTTTACGCCCTGTAGTTGTGCCAAATTCTGCACCGCGATCGCCTAACAAGTCACCAATTTCGTCATCTAGTTCCGTGGGGAAAGGACCTTCTCCCACTCTTGTCGTGTAGGCTTTGGATACACCAATTACCCGATCTATCATTGTTGGTCCTAGTCCACTCCCCACACAAGCCCCCCCAGCGACTGGGTTGGAGGATGTGACATAGGGATAAGTTCCGTGATCTAGGTCAAGTAATGTCCCTTGTGCGCCTTCAAACAAAATATTCCGTCGTCGTAAAACCGCATCGTAGATTTTCAACGATGTATCAACGACGAAAGGACGCAAGCGTTCCGCATAACCTAAATACTCCTCAATCACTTCTTCTGGATTGAGAGGTGGCAGATTATACAGCTTTTCTAAAATGGTATTTTTATAGTTTATCGTCCACTTTAACTGCTCACGGAGTCCGTCGGTGTCCATCAAGTCTAACATCCTGATGCCTATCCGCTCAGATTTATCGGCGTAAGTAGGACCAATACCTCTACCTGTTGTCCCGATTTTATGATTTCCCCGTACTTCCTCTGATGCCTTGTCAATCATGCGATGATAGGGCATGGTGACATGAGCCGTCTGAGATATCAACAGATTAGCCGTGGAAATATTTAATTCTTCTAGTTGTTCGAGTTCTTTAATCAAGACTTGCGGATCGATGACTGTTCCACAGCCAATGATACACTCGGTTTTTGGATACAAAATACCAGAGGGGATTAAGTGCAGCTTAAACGTCTGACCTTGGACTACGATTGTATGCCCAGCGTTCACTCCCCCTTGGTAACGTACCACCACGTCTGCGGAGCGGCTGAGTAAGTCAGTTATTTTACCTTTTCCTTCATCGCCCCACTGGGCACCTATGACAATGACGTTAGCCAAGAGATTATATTAAAGGGTAAAGTTTCCACAAAGATCCATTATTAACATATTTTTAATGTTTTGTCAATAAATTGGGCATAACATTATTTACGGAGTATCAATACCTTGGCCAATTTACGAGGGTGAGATGATCATGCTTTAACTATGTAATGTGCGATAAGTTAAATTTTGTAATATTCTATAAATATCGCTGTGATAATATGTATCTAAATTTATGGACTTAGAACCCGCTACGGTGCTTGGAATTTCCTTTTGTGCGGCGTTAGTTGCTATTACTGGTATGGCAATTTACACATCTTTTGGACCCCCAAGCCAGGAATTAGATGATCCCTTTGATGATCACGAAGATTAACAGATCTATTAATTTAACATGATGGTTGGCATTGTCCACCCTACATTCTAGTCAGATGGGGTAATTCATGAATTATCCCTCCCATATCTATACTTTGAATATCTACCTCTAAGACTCAGTAGGTGATGTAGTTGCAGATGCTGGTGGTGAGATCTGTTGACTCTCAGAAGGTGCAGATTCTTCTTTCTGTTTAGTTGTATTTTCGGAGGGAATATCAGTAATAATAGGAGTTATTTTTTGTTGATTATATTGAGGAGATTCGATAGGAGTAGAGGTAGAAGTCGCTTTTTCAGGGGTTTTTTTTGGTGGTTGCTCTTTGTTTTTGTATTTGCCGTTCTTGAAGTTTACGGTGACGCTGTGATCCTTTAATGGCAAAGTTAACTGAGGCTCTTACCCCTTCTCTTCCCTCTGCTGTGGGTGTTAATTTCCACTCTTGTGCAGCTTGTTGAGCGGCCTGATCTAGTTCGCTATCACCACTGGAACGGACTAACCGAACTCGCGTAACATTACCCTGACTATCAGTATCAATAGCAACTTCTGCATTTCCTTCAATGCCACGCTGTCTGGCTATATCAGGGTACTTAATTTGACACTGGATACAATCTGCACGATTCAGTTTAGAACTATTTTCTATGGGAGGTTTCGGTGCGGTAGCTATTGGTGTATTTTCTGGTTTTGGTTTATTCCCACTTTCATTCCCAACACCATTACCAGTACCATTACCTGTACTATTTCCAATTCCATTACCAACACCAGTACCTGAACCAGTACCATTACCTGTACTATTTCCAATTCCATTACCAACACCAGTACCTGAACCAGTACCGTTTCCAGTACCTAAACTATTTCTTGAGCGATCGCCTAAATTGCCTAAAATATTTTTATTCTGCGGTAACTGTGTGGAAGCGGTGGAGTTGCTAGGGATATTGTTGGAACTAGCATTAGGTTGAGTTTCTGACTTTAATGGTGTGATTTTTGTGGGTTTTGTCTGCACTTGGGGTTGAGTAGACGCTAGGGTATTTGCGTTTTCATCTAATTTTTGTATTGGTTTTGTTTCTACTGGGGGTGGTGTTGTCGCAGGTTCAGGAGTTGTGTTTTCTATTGGGTTAGTTTGTACAGGAGTTAATATTTTCGCTGGTTCACGATTTGTAAGTGTTTGGGATTGTTTACTGATAAGGTTAGTAGTGATTTTTAGTTGAGCCTGTTTGGTTATGGGTGCGACAGAAGACTTAATCATATTCAGGGCTGTTTCTGTTGGTGTAGAAATTCCGCCACCTTTATTTCCACCACCACCACCGGAATTTGTTTTTGCTAGGGATTTTATCTCTACTGGTAGTTGGTTTACTTCCTGGGGTATTGTTTCCAGAATTGTCACTTCAATGGGTTCTTCTCTAACTTCAGGGAATTTGAGAAAAAATTTGTTAATAGCTAAAGCTAGTATCCCAATATGTAATACCAATGAACCAATTAGACTAAAGAAAAGAAAAGTCTTTAATGCTTCAGCTTCTTTTTCGCGCTGTTCTATAGTGACACTTGAAAACTCCATATTTTCTGACTATTTATGATAATTATTTTCTTGATTTAGAATCCAGTAAAAGATGATATCAACAACATCTATGCTTTTATGAATTTTTCTATTTAGGCAGGGAATAATTAATTTATTTTATTCATGGAATGGAGAATTTATGAAAATATTAAGATATTAAAGAAAAGCCATTTACCATGCTGATGATATTTTTGGTTGCACAGTGGTTACTAAATCTAAGTAGGTGAACGGAAAAAACCGAAATATGTAACGAAAAGTAAAATCGCCCAAACCCTCTTCACTCTTGCCTCTTGCCTCTTGCCTCTTGCCTCTTGCCTCTTGCCTTGCCATAACGACCATTTTCAATGCTAACCTACTTAATTACTAATAAAAAGACTGAGCGGGACAAAAAGCCCCGCACATTGTTAAACCATCAAATTAGATATAAATTTACTTCTTCCAGTCCTTATCAGCTTGTTCTAGGACATAAGCAGCTACATTTTCTATTTGCTCTGCTTTTAACCGACCCTTAAAGGCTGGCATAGCACCTTTACCATTAGTAACTTGATAAACAATTGCTTCAGCCGAGTACATACCGTACTTTTCCAAATCTGCTTTTTTCAGGGTTTTGGCAGCATTAACTAAATTTCTGCCACCCGCATGACAAGAAGCACAATTAGCACTAAATACTTTAGCTCCACTGGCTGCGTCTGCGGCCAAAGCGGGACTAATGAAGGCAAAGGTGAAGATAGCTATGCCTAATAATAATACTGAGACAATCTTTTTCATCTGGTGTTCTCTCGATAACAATGTCTGAATCGGTACAAATATCCTCCCTAATTCTCATTTAATTTCGTTGCATTAGTCAAACGACAGACTGTCAAACTTGGCTGAAATAATTGAGAATTTGAGATTAGTTGATTGATAGCTTCAGGGTTTAGACAAAATGTAAACTTATATGAATTTAAATTGAAGAAGAGCAAAAAGAAATTAATAATGAAGGATAAAAGGAAAATTTGCTATATTTACCCTTTATCTTTTAAACTTCATTTTTGCTTGGCTAATTGGGTCAGATCCTTTTCAGTCACCCGACAAATCCGCCAATCTTCTAAAATATCTGCACCCATATTCCGGTAAAATGCCTGCGCTGACACATTCCAATCTAAAACACTCCACTCTAAGCGCCCACAATCCCTTTCTACAGCTATTTGGGCTACTTTGGACAAAAGTGCTTTACCAATACCTTGGCGGCGATATTCCGGCAAAACAAAGATATCTTCTAAGTAAATTCCTGGCTTGGTGAGAAATGTAGAATAATTATGAAAAAATAGGGCAAAACCTACAGCCTTACCTTCAAATTCGGCTAGGATTGCATCTACGTATTTTGGTGAACCAAATAAATGATCCTTGAGGGCTTCAGCATTGCCAATAACAGCATCAGATAGTTTTTCATATTCAGCAAGTCCCTGAATTAAGGCAAATAAGGTATGAGCATCACTGGGTTCGGCAAAACGGACAATTAAATTAGTCATTAGTCATTGGTCATTAGTCATTGGTCATTAGTTCACATTTTATACTCAAGATGTCTAATTTTTTTTAACCACAGACAACT
>NZ_VIKZ01000002.1:153454-159097 GCF_009711985.1 Dolichospermum sp. UHCC 0260
TTCCAAATGCTTCGCCCCTACTAACAACTGACTAATGACTCATACCAACCAACCTTTTAAACGCTTGGCTATATGGGGACGACGTAGCTTTCGCATGGCTTTACTTTGGATTTGACGGACTCGTTCGCGGGAAAGGTTAAACATATTCCCCACCTCTTCTAGGGTGCAGGGTTCACTGCTAGTGAGTCCATAGCGGAGGGAAATGACATCTTTTTCCCTGGGGGTAAGTACGTCTCCGAGAACTTCCCAAATCTCCTGACGCATCATGTTTTCGTTCATTTTGGCTTCGGGAGACTGGTTGTCTTCATCTTCTAGCAAATCCATTAATTCTGTGTCTTCTTCTTTACCGACACGGTGGTTAAGGGACAGGGCTTGACGACGCAGTTGTTGAAGTTGACGCAGTTGGTGAACTGTAATTTCCAAAGCTTCGGCCATTTCGGCCTCTGTGGGATTCCGAGCGAGTTTTTGTTTGAGTTCCCGTTGGGCTTTTTTTAGTTTATTAAGTTTCTCAACAATATGGATTGGTAAGCGAATAGTTCGGGCATCATTAGCGATCGCTCTGGTAATTGCTTGTCTAATCCACCAATAAGCATAAGTAGAAAACTTATATCCTTTATCAGGATCAAATTTTTCAGAAGCGCGGTTTAAACCCATTGCTCCTTCTTGAATTAAATCGAGAAAAGGGACACCACGATTTAAATATCGTTTAGCAATAGATACGACTAACCGGAGATTGGAGCGAATCATTTTTCGCTTGGCCACTCTACCTTGATACAAGCGGCTTTCCAGTTGTTTTTCTGTTATCTCTAATTGCGAAGCCACCTGCACCTTACTAGGCTGCGCTCCTAGTTCTAATTCCAAAGCTGCTTGCAATTCTTTGACTTCTTCTAAAAATCTCACCCGTCGCGCTAATTCCACTTCTTCATCAGGTTTGAGTAGGGGATAACGCGCCATTTCCTTAAAAAATGCGCCAACAGCATCATCATTTTCGGTTTTATTATATCCCGAAGGACGGGCTGCGGCCATGTCATCGCCATTGCGCTCTTCTGATGCCAAGTTTTCGACAATTGTAGCATCTTCATATACTACTTGATCTAAACTCTCAATTGATGGTTCTTCATGATCAGTAATATTCTCTAGTATTTCCATTGTTCCCAATTCAGCAAGATTCATAGTTTCCGTTAGAGATGGTTGCTTTGTTTGGTACATAATTTCATGACAACAGCCTCTTTCAGGCTTGGTAGTTTTCCCTTGAGGACAAATACACCCTTCTTCTCTAGCAAAATCTTCTCTTTTTAATCATTCCTCGTCTGGAATGGAAATCAGTATTTGTCCATTATTTTGAGTTATGGCTAGATACGACCTATAATCATTAACGACTTTAGCACTCACAAAAAACTATTTTTTTCAGAAACCCAATAGACATATTCTCTATGCTTTTCTTGATTACTAAATAGGTCAAACCCCCTAAGACTAACTTTAACAAATATCAAAAACATAGAGAAAGAAGCCTATCTATCTATCTTAAATGATCTAGGGAAAAATCAGTTACTTGTTGCCTGTAGTCTGTACATAGCTTCCGTGTAAAGGTGATAAATCACCGAAAAATGATATATATTAAATTTTCGTGTATTTTTTGCAAAGTTTTCAGGTTTGTCCGGCTGAAATCATCAGAGTAATTGAATAAATCGCCATTTTGGTACTAGAGTTATTTATCTCTCCGAAAATTTACTAAATGATCCAAATTACAAAAATGGTAACTTCTAATCCGGATAATATTTATCGTTTAAAAGCATCTCATATTCAAAAAATATTTAATATCTATCAATAGGTTGAAAAACTCTATGCCTTATTTCGTAGCTCAATCTCATGATTGATTAATAACATAATTTACTAGTTAATCAAGATGTTACAAATCACATAAAAATCTGGAAGTTTAATCACTTAATTACCTACTTACTCATGATTACTCATTACTTCGGCATATTTCTCAAGATAGGTTTTGCAGCTTGAGTATCCCAGTCGGTAAGTCAACAAAGCATTAAAAGAATGCAGAATTTAGAATTTAAAATTTAGAATTACGTTTTGCAACGGGGATTTTACCCCGACGCAAAACCCGCTGCTTGTAGAAGCAGGGGACTTTAACCCCCAAAAGGACTTACGCCGTTGTGTACTAGTAGATTACATAAATTAGAGATTATCAAGGATTATGGGTAATTGAAGTATTGTAAAATACTATTTACACAAAGTAAAACCAAAGGATAGAATTAAACCTTGTGTGTGAATACAATATTTGTTTATAAATCGAAAATTTATGTATAGTATTGGTACAAAATCATCTGTTATCGCTGTAGCTGAACCAGGAGGATCATATCAATCTCTAGCAAAATTACCTGAATGGGTGGAAGTGCTTGTAGACTGTCCAGGATGTTCAGATTTATTTACCTATAAAATCCCAGCACAGTTAGCAATCAAACCAGGAGATATTTTAAGCGTTCCCTTTGGTGCGACACAGGTAGGGGCGATCGCTATCCGCTTATTAACTGAACCGAATCTAGATATTCCCTTAGAAAAAATTCGAGAAGTAGAAGATGTAGTTAGTGAAGGGTTTTTTCCTGCTGGTTATTGGACATTACTCAACCGTGTTGCAGCCTATTACTATACACCTCTAATTTTAGTAATTCGCGTCGCTTTACCACCAGGCTTATTAGGAAGATCACAACGTCGTTTACGGTTGACTTCTCTGGGTAAAAAAAATCTGGCTATTTATATTAGTCCTATAGCCCAGCAAGTAATTACACTTTTAGAAAAAACCCCAACAGCAGACTATAGTTATCACTACATCCAACAAAAAGTTAAAGCCGCATATCGCGGAATTCGGGAATTAATCCGCTTAGGTTTAGCCGAAAATTATTTAGAACCGCCACAACTTACCAAACCTAAATTACAAAAAGCTGTCACACTTCTAGATAATAATCATGACGATTTAACAGCCCGTCAAAAAGAAATTGTGGAAGTTTTGCGACGACGAGGGGGAGAAATATGGCAAAGTGAATTATTACAACTTTGCAGTACCAGCACTTCCACCCTAAAAGCCTTAGCAGATAAAGGCTATATAGTCATTGAGGACAGGGAAATATTACGCAGAGAACAAGGCCCCACAGTAGCCGCAGATTGGGCAAAATCCTTAACACCAGCCCAAAATAACGCCTTAGAAACGATTAATTCCTTAACCGGATTTGCTCAAGTATTGCTACATGGGGTGACAGGTTCAGGAAAAACAGAAGTATACTTACAAGCCATAGCACCATTACTTGAACAAGGAAAATCGGCCCTTGTTTTAGTTCCCGAAATCGGCCTCACACCTCAACTTACAGATAGATTTCGCGCCCGATTTGGTCACAAAGTCCACGTTTATCACAGCGCCCTTTCTGACGGTGAACGTTACGACACCTGGCGACAAATGCTCACAGGAGAGCCGCAAATCATCATCGGGACTCGCAGCGCCATTTTCGCTCCTTTACCCAATCTAGGCTTAATTATCCTGGACGAAGAACACGATAGCAGCTTTAAACAAGATTCTCCTATTCCCACTTACCACGCCCGCACCATCGCTCAATGGCGAGCCGAATTAGCACATTGTCCCCTAATTTTAGGTTCTGCGACTCCCTCTTTAGAAAGTTGGGTAAGTGGAAATCAACTATATTTATCATTACCAGAACGCATTAACTCGCGCCCATTACCACCTGTGGAAATCGTGGATATGCGTCAAGAGTTAAAAGAGGGAAATCGGTCTATTTTTAGTAGAAAGCTGCAAAATGCGCTGCAACAATTAGCAGAAAGACAACAACAGGGAATATTATTTATTCATCGGCGCGGACATAGTACCTTTGTTTCTTGTCGCAGTTGTGGTTATGTGTTGGAATGTCCCCATTGTGATGTATCCCTAGCTTATCATCATGTGGAAGAGGGAGCGCCGGAATTATTGCGCTGTCATTATTGTAATTATGGGCGTTTACATCCTCCCCATTGTCCCGAATGTAGTTCCCCTTATTTAAAGTTTTTTGGCAGCGGTACTCAACGGGTAGCGCAGGAATTAACTAAGCAATTTCCCAATTTGAAAATAATTCGCTTTGATAGTGATACCACCACCACTAAAGGTTCACACCGGAAACTTCTTACCCAGTTTGCTAACGGTGAAGCCCATTTATTAGTAGGGACACAAATGCTGACAAAAGGGTTAGATTTACCCCAAGTTACCCTTGTGGGTGTAGTCGCTGCGGATGGATTATTGCACTTATCTGATTATCGCGCCAATGAACGCACATTTCAAACTTTGACCCAAGTTGCGGGAAGGGCAGGAAGAGGGGATGATCCAGGGAGGGTAATTGTCCAAACCTATACTCCAGAACATCCGATTATTGAAGCAGTGCAAAAACATGATTATCAATCTTTTGCTGATGCAGAGTTAGCACAAAGACAAACTCTGAATTATCCTCCCTATGGGAGATTAATTTTATTGCGATTAAGTAGTTTAGATCCCATTCAAGTCCAAAACACAGCCCAAATCATTGCTACATTTTTGAACAATAAAGAAGGATTTGAGATATTGGGACCTGCACCAGCTAGTATTTTACGAGTAGCTAACCGTTATCGTTGGCAAATATTACTCAAGTTTGATCCTGACGCTTTACCAAATTTACCAGATTGGCCAGAAGTGCGAACTGCTTGCAGCAGCGCTTCGCTATCGCTTTCTCCTGTTTCTGTCAGTTTAACAATTGATGTAGATCCGATTAATATTATGTAGTCGAATGATTTAAAACGAATCATAAAATCCATGAATTCATCTGCGTTTATCTGCGTTTATCTGCGGTAAATAATTCAGGAAATCTTACTTCATGCAGCTTCATATTAATTTGCAATAACTCAAACCCCCAAAAATTAGTTAAATTAGCGGTATGCTGCCATGAAGAAACCATAGAGACAAATATGCCAAGAACACAGAAAAACGATAACTTTGTTGACAAATCCTTTACCGTGATGGCAGATATCATCCTCAAGATATTGCCAACCAACAGAAAAGCTAAAGAAGCCTTTGTTTATTACCGAGATGGGATGTCCGCACAGGCAGAAGGCGAATACGCTGAAGCTCTAGACTACTATAAAGAAGCCTTAGAAATGGAAGAAGACTCCAATGATCGGAGTTATATTCTCTATAATACGGGCTTAATTTATGCCAGTAACGGTGATCATAATAAGGCTTTAGAGTATTATCATCAGGCCATTGAGTTAAATCCACAATTACCCCAAGCCTTGAATAATATTGCGGTGATTTATCATTTTCAAGGTGAAAGGGCTAAGGAAACCGGAGATCATGACGGTGGAGAGGCATTGTTTGATCAAGCGGCAGATTATTGGATTAGAGCAATTCGCATGGCTCCCAATAACTATATTGAAGCTCAAAACTGGATCAAAACCACCGGGCGATCGCAAATTGACATATTCTTTTAACTTAGTCATTAGTCGGTTATACAATTTTACATGACAACTGACAACTGACAACTGACAACGGACAACTGTACGGGCGAAGCATTTGGAGAACTATTTTTGGCAATGACCGATAATTTATCTTCCAAATGCTTC
>NZ_VIKZ01000002.1:159291-171857 GCF_009711985.1 Dolichospermum sp. UHCC 0260
TCTTCCAAATGCTTCGCCCCTACTGACAACGGACAACTAACAACGGACAACGGACAACGGACAAATTATGATTGATAGTGAACAAGTTCGTAAAGTTGCTAATCTCGCTCGTTTAGAATTAACAGCAGATGAAGAAGCACAATTTACTACTCAACTGGGTAGTATTCTGGATTATATAGAACAACTAAATCAACTGGATGTCACCAATGTCATACCGACAACCAGAGCTATTGATGTTAGCAATATTACCAGAGAAGATATTCTTCAACCCTGTCCTGACAGAGAAGCAATCCTCAGCAGTGCGCCTCAACAGGAAGGTGATTTTTTCCGAGTTCCCAAAATTCTTAATGCTGATTAGCTAGGAACTGACTGAAGATATAGGAAAGAATCTTTTCCTTTCTCTTCAATTTCTACTGCAATATCAACACAAAAGAGTAGAGACGCTCCGAGGAACGTCTCTACATCCCCGTAGGGACAGGGGATTAGGGGATTAGGTTTTTGGGTATGAGTTTAATATAGCAGATGATTTTTTATTTGCCAAGTATTTGACAACTATTTTCCGTATACTAATGTCAAAAAAACCGAGTTGTATTTTTTCGAACCGGACAACTAGTAGTCTGTCAATCCAAAAATGACGGGTAAAGGCAAGCAGGGGGAGAAGAGGGGCAGGGGGAGTAGGGGAGGGAAAACGCTATTGTAATTCATCAAGATAAATCGAGTTTAGAAGAGTGGAAAAATCTCTAAAAATGGAGATCAAGAGGGTTGACATTTGCTTTTAAATTTGTTATCATGAAATTGATAAGGAAGAACTGTCTCGCCATAAATAATTTAACTACCATAAAAAATACCCATCCAGTCATTGCGCTAGGTGGGTATTAATCAAATAAGGGCAGGAATTCCCCGCCCTTTGTGAAACTACTTGCTTTCAGTAAAATCAGCATCAATGACATCATCACCAGAAGGAGCAGAACCACCGCTTGGAGGTTCAGCACCAGCAGCGCCAGCAGCATCACCAGCTTGTTGATAGATATTGCTACCAATAGCAAACAGAGCTTGTTGCAGTTCTGGCATTAACTTCTGGATTTGAGCATCATCTTCTTTCGCAACTGCTTCTTTTACTTCCTTGACCAAACCTTCAACCTTAGTCTTATCAGCAGCGGGGACTTTATCACCCAACTCTTCCAACTGCTTTTCAGCTTGATAAGCTAAAGAATCAGCTTGGTTTTTGCGTTCAATTTTCTCACGACGTTCCTTATCAGAAGAAGCGTTTTGTTCAGCTTCTCTGACCATGCGTTCTACATCATTCTTATCCAGAGTAGAAGCACCAGTGATACTAATAGATTGTTCCTTACCAGTTCCCTTATCCTTAGCCGCAACGTTGAGAATACCGTTAGCGTCAATATCAAAAGTCACTTCAATTTGGGGAACACCACGGGGAGCAGGAGGAATACCATCCAAACGGAAAGTTCCTAAACTCTTATTATCATTGGCAAATTCTCTCTCACCTTGGAGAACGTGAATTTCCACATTACCTTGTCCGTCTACCGCAGTAGAGAACACTTCTGATTTTTTGGTAGGAATTGTAGTGTTGCGAGGAATAATCTTAGTCATTACCCCACCCAAGGTTTCCACACCCAAGGATAATGGTGTTACGTCTAACAACAAGATACCTGTAACATCACCAGCTAAAACACCCGCTTGAATAGCAGCACCAACAGCTACCACTTCATCAGGGTTAACAGTTTGGTTAGGTTCTTTACCTAACACCCGTTTAACCACATCTTGAACAGCGGGAATCCGGGTAGAACCACCAACGAGAACAACTTCGTCAATATTGGTCTTATTTAACTTCGCACCTTTGAGCGCATCTTCCACAGGAATGCGGCAACGGTCAATTAAATCAGAACAAAGTTCTTCAAACTTAGCGCGAGTTAAAGTTGTATCTAAATGCTTGGGACCCTCTTGGGTAGCGGTAATAAATGGCAGGTTAATTTCTGCCTGGCTAACGCTAGAAAGTTCAATTTTAGCTTTTTCTGCCGCTTCAGTCAGACGTTGTAAAGCTTGTTTGTCTTTACGCAGGTCAATCCCTTCGTCTTTTTTGAACTTTTCCGCTAAGAAATCAACGATTTTTTTATCAAAGTCGTCACCACCCAGGTGAGTATCCCCAGATGTTGATAATACTTCAAATACACCATCACCTACTTCCAGAACAGATACGTCGAAAGTACCACCACCCAAGTCAAATACGAGGATAGTTTCATTGCTCTTTTTATCAAAACCATAAGCTAAGGAAGCAGCGGTAGGTTCGTTGATAATGCGGAGAACGTCAATACCAGCGATTTTTCCCGCGTCTTTTGTGGCTTGACGTTGGGAGTCGTTGAAGTAAGCAGGAACGGTAATTACAGCTTGGGTAACGGTTTCACCCAGGTATTTACTAGCATCTTCCACTAATTTGCGAAGAACCTTCGCAGAAATTTCTTCAGGTGCAAATTGTTTACCAGCACCGGGAGAATCTACTTTAACGTTACCGCCGCTACTGAGAACTTTATAAGAAACTTCTGTAGCTTCATTGGTAATCTCTTCAAAACGACGACCGATAAAGCGTTTTACAGAATAAAAAGTATTTTCGGGGTTCATTACCGCTTGGCGTTTAGCGATTTGACCAACTAAATTGTCGCCATTTTTGGCAAACGCAACTACTGAGGGTGTTGTCCGAAAACCTTCTGCATTAGCGATAACGGTGGGTTTACCACCTTCCATTACTGCCACGCAGGAGTTTGTCGTACCTAAATCAATTCCAACTACCTTTGCCATTTTGGGTGTTTGCTCCGTATAAAATTACTAAATGAACTCAGAGAGAATATAAAATTGCATTAACTAAATGTCAATAACAAACCGATTCAAATTTCCCAACTCTGTACGCATAATGTTTTGCTCCGAAGAGCCTCCCATTTCTGGGGTAATGTTAGCTGAATGCCTCCGGCACGCTTGCGCGAACGTCAATGTTTTAAGAGCTTGTTAGGCTTGCAACACTGTTTCAGTGACCTTGAAACTGTTTAATCACAAGCGACAGAGCAGGGAACTAGCTACGCATTCGCCCGGTGTCGTGACTCAAAAAACGTAGTCAGTGAAGACTTAGACTGGTCAGTACAGCTTGCTTGATTACTTTTGCAAGCTCAGTCCCTTTAGGGCTGGGTTACTGACATAAACTCAGTGGTATTCCATGAAGGGTGGTTTACCGAACCGTTAGGGGAACGGTGAATTTTATAAATTATGTCTAGTGGGTTCATGGATTTATGTGCTTTCACATTGACTAATGTATGGTAATTAATACTTTCAGGAATTGGGGTGAACCGTAACTTTATAGTCGTATTTGCCGTCAAACCCTGTCGGGAATTAAAAATTAAGAATTAAAAATTAAAAATGATACCCCTTACTCCGTAATAAGGGGCTTGGTAATTGTCAATTATTTACGAAGCAGGACGTTCCCCTTGTTGAAACTTCAGCCATGCCTGTTGCAAGTCCGTTGGGGCAGGATTGGTGACATCATAAATGACAATTACATTAGTCAAAGGTCTACCGGCAGGAACTATAATATTAGTCTTGTTGGCTAAGGCTCTAGATGCTCCACCATCTAAATTCATAGCTTCATAACAACCAATCGCTTTCATTGCCTCCGCTTCTTGTTGTAAAGTGAGGTTAATTTCAAAGTTTGCTAAAATCAGCTTTGTGCCGTCCTGGGTAAAACCAATTGCTGTTCGGGCGCTATTACCTAAAACAGCAGGATCTTTAAAACCTTCAATCCTGGGGTTTAACCGGATTTCCCCTTGTCGCAATAATCTTGGTCCACAAGTTAGGGAAAACCAATGTTTATTCCATTCTGGTTTGCCGTCTATTCTGGCTGTCACCATTTCTGGTTTATTACCGACTCCTAATCCCAAAGTAGTCCCAAAGTTTTCCCAACGACTGTATTTCACAAATTTTCCCCCGGCTATCATGTTACCCATAACCGTTTTTTGGGGATTTTTGGCAAAAAATGTGCCGTTAGCAACTACAGCAGCCTTATAACGCGCCACTAATTTACTAAATTCTTCATCACCACTGGTTTTTTGAATGGTATTCGCAAAAGCGGCGTTTTTGGCTAAACCCATGGTGATAAAGGTTTTTGGATCTGTGAGGTCAACTATGGTTTGATAAAAAGGAATACCATTAATTTGACTTTTGTTTACCTGTACAGTTTGGGCATAACTAGGTAATGTTAAGGTTAATCCTTGTGCTAATGTTGCCCCACCAAGAAATAAAAAGGATCTGCGGCTGATTTTGCTAATTGTCATAATTGAGTAGTCTGACAAAATTAAATTCATTTGTTGAGAGAGGGAACAGGGAGCAGGGAACAGGGAACAGGGAACAGGTAATTGGTAATTGGTAAGTGGTAAGTGGTGAAAACTATTCTTCTTTGTTCCTCCTAACTCCTGCCTCCTGACTCCTGACTCCTGACTCCTATATCTTATGAACAATCGGTATATTATTTTTCACAAGCCCTATGGGGTTTTGAGCCAATTTACCCAAGAAAGTCCCAAACATATCACTCTGAAAGAGTATATAGATGTTCCCGATGTCTATGCTGTGGGGCGTTTAGATTGGGATAGTGAGGGGTTGCTGTTGTTAACAAATGATGGACAGTTACAGCATCGTCTAGCACATCCGCGTTTTGGTCATCAACGTACCTATTGGGCGCAGGTGGAACGCATTCCTGATCTTGATGCAATCTATAAGCTACAAAGTGGGGTAGAAATTCAAGATTACCGGACTCGTCCTGCTCAAGTTAGGTTATTGTTAGAAGAACCATCCGTAGTCCAACGCATTCCACCGATTAGATTTCGCAAAAGTATTCCCACTGCTTGGCTAGAAATGACCCTAACTGAAGGTAAAAACCGCCAAGTCCGTCGCATGACGGCTGCTGTCGGTTTTCCGACTTTGCGGTTAATCAGAATAAGTATTGGTAATATTCAATTAGATGATTTATCACCAGGACAATGGCGAGAACTCACTTCCTTAGAAGTCACAAGATTAAATCATTCACCGGAAAGATAGATTAAGGGACTGTAATACCAGTATACAAAAGAGTGTTAACAATACCACTTAATTCTCAAGTTACATAATTTTAGTCATTTAATTCTGTCCCGTTGGAATGTTCGTGGCTAGAGAGACTGAAAGCACCTTAGCAGGAAAATCAAGGAACTCCCACTATGCTGATTTGCCCCCAGTGTAAATTTGAAAACCCTGATAGTAATAAGTTTTGTCAAAGCTGTGGTACATCCTTAGCTCATAAAATCTGCTCTGAATGCAGTGCCGATATAGCTTTAGATGCACAGTATTGTTATAAATGTGGTGCAGAATCTAGCACAGTTTGGTACGCGCTCATTACTCACGCAGTAGATCAGGTAGTTTCTGTTATGGCAAAAACTGCGGAATTAACCCAAAATTTAGAAAATATAGCGGACGAGAGTGGTGATTCTAGTCCGTTTTCCAAATTTGTTTTAGATTCTTATTTAGATTCTCAGCAGCGTTATCGCTTATTAGAATCTCCACAAGTGATTGGGGATTATAGAGAAGTCAAGGTTCTAGATTGCCAACCTTACGAAATATCACTGATTGGGGCCATGCTTGAGCATGAAACTAAGATCGATACAATGACAATTCCGGATCTAGCGCCAGCTTATCTAGAATTGCAGATGAAGATGCACCCAGGAATACCCAAAATTCATGATGCTTGGCAGCAAGATGATCTGCAAATAGTCTTGTTGGCAGATAGATCCAATTATCCTATGTTGCTTGATGTTTGGCAAAAAGACACAACCAGCCCGGTGGAAATTTTACATTGGTTTGATCAGATGACTCAACTTTGGGAGTTACTCGAAGCTGTGAATTGTCGCCAAAGTTTGTTGGAGTTATCAAATTTGCGGTTAGATGAAGACCAAGCTTTGGTATTACAAAAGTTATATCCTGATAATGAGAAGCTCTTAACTATTAAAAGTTTGGGCCAGATGTGGCAAACTTTGTTTAGAGAATCCCAATGCACTCAATTTGGCTGTGTGGTAGAGATATTAGAGGATATAGAATCTGGGAATATTCAAACTCTGACACAATTGCGAACTGCTTGTAGCAGAGCTAGTTCCCTCCAGAACGCTCCGCGAACGCTATCGGAGTTAGAAAAAACAGCAGAAATATTTACTCAGGAAAAACTCAATGCTTCTTCAACTATTTTGCAACTAGGTGATGAAACGGAAACCAAGACTGATGATGCCCCAACTGTGGTGCTATCCATGCAGCTAAGTAGCTTGGAATATGCAGCATCTACTGATGTTGGTCGTCAACGCAATCACAATGAAGACTATTTTTGTGTTGATAGTCAGGTTCACAAGGTAGAATTACCAAGAAATAGCACGATTACAGCACAGGGTTTATATATTCTTTGTGATGGTATGGGTGGTCATGCTGGAGGTGAAGTAGCCAGTGAATTAGCGGTGAAGACTATCCGTAAATACTTCCAAGAAACCTGGGTAAATACAGAATTACCTCGGAGGGAATGTATCCGTCATGCGGTTTATTTAGCTAATCAAGCTATTTATGAGCTTAATCAAAAAGAAGCCCGTTCCGGTATTGGTCGCATGGGTACTACTTTGGTCATGCTGTTACTTCAGGATAATCAGGCCGCAATTGCTCATGTGGGAGATAGTCGTGTTTATTGCCTGACCCGCAAGCAAGGACTAGAACAAATAACTGTAGATCATGAAGTTGGTCAACGAGAAATTGCTAGGGGGATAGAACCGAGTGTCGCTTATGGACGTGCAGATGCTTACCAACTTACCCAAGCTCTGGGTCCACGCAATGAAGATTCTCTCCATCCTGATGTGACGTTCTTTGAGATCAATGAAGATATGCTTCTGGTATTGGTATCAGATGGTTTATCAGATAATGACTGTCTAGAAACTCATTGGCAAACTCATCTTCAACCCTTATTAAGTTCTGCTAGTAACTTAGAAACGGGTATTCAAAATTTAATTGAATTGGGCAATGAACATAACGGTCATGATAATATTACAGCTATACTGGTACGGGTGAAAGTCCGCCCATCTCAGCAAAGTTGCTTATAAAATTAGTTTTTTGATCTTAAATTTTAGGTTGTATTGTGATTACTCTGACCCTATTAGAAAAAAGCACACAAACACCGCTTAAACAGTGGTGCTTTGAGGGTTCTACCGTCGTTCGCATCGGTCGGGCGGTAGATAATCACGTTATTTTGGCTGAAAATTTAGTTTCTCGGTATCATTTAGAACTGAAATTAGTTACTAATGCCGGAGGAGATGATTGGGAATTAATTAGTCACGGGACTAATGGCACTTTCCTCAATGGCTCTTTGGTGACTAAATGTATCGTTCCTGATAATTCTTTACTGCTATTAGCTCAAGGTGGTCCTCTACTCAAGGTACAGATTCAGGAATTATCTTCTCTACTTATCCAACCTTCACCGTCAGGAGATGGGGAAATTAGTCAGAAGATAACCCCAGAATACTCCAGCACTGGTTGTACTCATGAGGGGAATCATCCCCAGAATGTCTTTTGTGTTCACTGTGGTCAACCAATTTTGGTACAAAAGACTATTCGTCATTATCAGGTATTACGCACTATTGGCAAGGGTGGCATGGGTACTACCTATTTAGCTTGGGATAGTGTTGGTGAAATTACTGGTGTACCACAATTACTGGTAATCAAACAGATGAATGCTGATATGGTGAAAATTCCCAAGGCTCAAGAGTTATTCATGCGAGAAGCTAGTATTCTCAAGCATCTTAATCATGCAGGAGTTCCCAAATATTATGACTTTTTTGTGGAAGATGGTAAAAAATACTTGGCTATGGAGTTAATTCATGGACAAGATTTAGACAAACGAATTCGCTTAACTGGGCCTGTAACTCCGAAACAGGCGATCGCTTGGATGGTACAAACTTGTGATATTCTAGATTATCTTCATCACCAACAAACACCACTAATTCACAGGGATATTAAGCCGGCTAATTTAATGGTGCGTGGTGGTAATAATAGTATTGTGGTGTTGGATTTTGGTGCTGTTAAGGAAATTGGCACAAAACCAGGGACCAGAATCGGTGCTGAAGGCTTTTGCGCTCCTGAACAGGAACGGGGACAACCTCTTACCCAATCTGATTTATATGCTATTGGTCCGACGTTAATTTTTTTATTAACC
Organism: Dolichospermum sp. UHCC 0260; assembly: GCF_009711985.1. Classification (NCBI taxonomy): domain Bacteria; kingdom Bacillati; phylum Cyanobacteriota; class Cyanophyceae; order Nostocales; family Aphanizomenonaceae; genus Dolichospermum; species Dolichospermum sp. UHCC 0260. Next base: position 167,558 of record NZ_VIKZ01000002.1, read on the forward strand.
GGGGAAAATCCTTTAAAATTTTATCGGCAAAGGGGACGGAATTTTCGGTTTGAGGTTAAAGGTATTCCCACAATCACTGATCAATTAAGACAGGTAATTGAGTGTGTGACAGAACCTTTACCACGCGATCGCTATCATACTGCAAAAGATTTGGCTCAAGCATTAAGATCAGTCAGCAGTTAGCAAAATCTGGTGAGCGGTTAACTTCAATTCAGGAAAAATCTGGGAAATTATTGGCTCATTGTCTCTAAATTGGTTAATTTCATACTCATCACCAATTAGAGAACAAACTGATATGGTAGGTTGTTTTGGTTCACCAACGAATTTACCAGCACCAAAAGGTTGATAATCAACAATCCAGTATTCTTTAATTCCCATTTCTTCATAATCACCAAATAGAACGAAAGGCACGGAAGCCACTTGGCAATAGATGCGTGGAGGAAGTGCCAACGGCGTTCGCGGAGCGTGCCGGAGGCTCTATTTATTCGCGGTGACATGATAGAATTAATTAGCAAGTAGGAATAACCATCAGCGCAAAGAAGTGTTTTATTAAGGAGAAACCCCTGATTTATCTCGTCTCGGCATAGCTGTAGCCTGGGTAAACAAGCAATGGTAAATCATGGAGCGTTTAACATTAAAAATTGATGGACTCACAAAAGCAGCAAAAAAAATCAAAAGTAAGCGCAATTGCAATACCTGTCGTACTGGTAGTTGCCTTGAGCGTCTAGGAGGATAATTGACTATCCTTTTTAAGCAGGTCTTAAAGAATCTGCGTGTCTTTAGACCGCAGAGTGTCAATATATTTTCTATAGTCATCAACTCGCCAATTGCTACTCACCACTTCGATGATTAATGGTACAGAATCACCTTGAGTTACCGTTGCTGTTTTTTCCCACAGGGCTTCATTGACTAGGTTTGTGGGATTTATCAACAAAACATCTAGACAATAGGCTGATTGCCTTGTTTGCGGTTTAACTAATGCCTGTTTGGGAATAAAATAGGGAAGATTTAAGCGGCGGCACTCTATAGCTAATTCTATAGTTAAAAATCCAGTTCTGCTTTCGTGTTTTCCTAATGGCGGATTCATCTCAATAATTTCCCCGTCTCTGCATTTAATCTCATAAAATTGTAGTTTTCCGTAGTCAAACGTAGCTATATCCGTCACTACAATGAACCTTAGTAATATCTTTCATTGTTGAAAATTCAACTCTAAAACCATTGATAACAATCTCACATCCGTTTTTTGTGGGAGTTTTAACACGACTTACATACCTTCCAGAAGTTATGTTTTTACGATCTTTGTGCAAAGTAGCCTTAACAAAATCTCCTGTAGAAACATGAGTGAATATTTTTTTAGGCTCAGTGCAAGGAAAACCAAATTTATTGATCCTACAGAATCTTCTGCAACTATGCCCCGTGCTTTTTACTGTTAAAATTTTTGTTGTCAGTATTTTGAGAGTTTCAACTTTTCCTACACAAGCAGCATCAATCCAATGAGTTTTAGGCAATCCTAAACGAGTTCTATTAAACTTAGTTAAACCTCCTGAACCTGTTGTTATAGGTAATCCAGTTTCTTTTAACTTATTAAATAAAGCCCATCTCGTTGAATTTACAGCAGACGCATCTTTTAGTGTCCGCTTGGCTTGGGATAAAATTTGCTTCAACAACTCAGGCTTTTTTGCTAAAAACTTCTCAATATCTTGAGTACCTTTTTTGATATTGCATTTTTCACAAGCTAGACACAAATTAGAAATTCTATTAGTTCCTCCTTTGGCTTTTGGTTTAATATGCTCAACTTGTAAAGGGACATTTTCAGCAGTACAGTATGCACATTTTCTATTCCATTTATTCAAAAGATATTCACGGACTTCATACCCTTGTAACTCTCCTTTGTTGATACTCAAAGCCTGATATCTCCGGGTTTTCTAGCTGCTGTAGGTCAAACCTAGCAAGCTCTTGAACTATGTCAGTTATTGGGGCAAAATTACATAATCTTTTGACCCAAGTGTTAATAGTTAAAACTCTATGGCTTAAAGAAGGTGCTAACCAACCTTGAGGTTTAGTGCGGTTAAGAAATCTAGCTTGACGATAACGAGTATGTCTAGAACGTCTTCCTCGCCTTACTCCTTTTCGAGTTTCTAGGCTTTCTTTAATAGCTAAACCTCTGTGTTGTAATTCCATACCCCAGATGACTTTATTATTTTGAACTAACGCAAAACCTGTAGTTTTACTCCCTGGATCTATTTTTAATTCAATCGGTTGAGTTGGAACTTCAGATTTAGGTTCTTTCAAAATTATGGTAAATGGAAATCTTCTAAATACAGCAGCTTTTTGTTGATTTAATAAAAAACGTGCATCTCCTGGATGGATTGGAGTAAGTGGTTTTTTGTTGGTATCAAGAACTAGAACAAAATTAGACATTTAAATTTCACCTTTTCAGGGTAATGTTTGCTTCAACCTTGTTATCTGAGCTTGTTATGCTAAATACACTATCCTTGCGGATTGTTTAATAAGTAGCAACATGGCAGGGGACTAGCGAATCCCAAGGTGTTATGACCTAGATAACGTTTACCCATTCGACTACGCTCAGGGTGGTTTGGTTCACATAAACTACAGATTACTCCGTTTATTTATGCTCTCATGCAGTTCATAAAATCCGCCTTCTGGTTTCCATTTAATAAACTCTTCAAAGGTTACTAACTGGGTTTTAGGTAAGGTTTGAACCATAATTTACCTACCTTGATAAAAATGCTATGTTAAGATACTGAATCCCAGATCAATATTGTGCTAAATCTATAATAGAATCTCGGCGGAATTACACCTACCATAAAAACAAGGATTAAGCACCATCCTTGTTATAGGTAGAGGTAGGCGTATTTACATCAAGCTATGTTAGATATAGCCGATCTAATTTAGATGTTTAATCGTCGTCCCACTTTTCTACTGCTAATAAATCACCAATTGGATCTTGAGTGCTAAATCCAAAGTCTAGCAATTCTTGTTTCCAATGTTGCCATTCATCGCCATAGAGTAAGGCAATTTTCCAAATCCTATCATTGGGTTTGATAATATTGGATTCTACGAGTGATTGCACGTTGCGCTGCAATTTCACCATTGGGTGAATTACTTGCTGAATCATAAACTCGGTGTATTTCAGATTTTTGTGTGTAAATTCTTGATCAAAACAGCTTTCCGGTTGCAATTATTACCTGCGCGTAGAGCAATTATGGTTTGGCAAAGCTAGTTCCAACTTTTCCACTATACCATAACTAACAAGAGTAAGTTGCTTGGGAATTCGGTTTTGTCCGGTAATCACTACTACTAACCGCTATTTAGGCTGAAAAGTGGTGGCAATATCCAGTCTACAAGGTTTTTAGGCTTGCCATCGCCATGATAACGCAAGTAGAGAAAATTGACACGAATTTCTCAATTTTAATTGTGGGATGAATGTAAATAGGTAATTGTTTTCCCCGAATTGAAGGAGTTGCGCTGCTAGTCTAGCCTAATTAGGGAACGAATCTACCTTTAGACCTGCAACCCGTTTTTATTCACTGAAGGGGAAGAATGGATAGATAAGTTGGAATGGATTCCATTTTAAGATAAAAGCGATTCCTAGGTCACGCTAGTTCCCTCCGGGACGCAATGCGTTCGCTATCGCATCTCCTCAACCTCCCAAACAGCGAACTGACAAGTCAGCACTTACGCTATCGCATTCCTTCAACTTACCAGAATCCTTTTTTTTACGAACCACTCCAGACACGGAGAATACAGAGTATTTGCAAATTGTTAAAAAAGTGGTATGATTGATTAGTAAGATGAATAAGTCATACATAATGATGAAAGTCACAATTACTTTAGAAGAAGACATTCTCAGATTTATTGATCAACAAGCAAAAGGTAATCGTAGTGCCTATATCAATGCACTATTAGCAGAACAAAGACGCAAAATTTTAGAAGCAGAAATAATTGCTGCACTCCAAGAAGATGCAAAAGATTTAGAATATCAAAATGAGATTTCTGCTTGGGATAATGTAGCTGGAGATGGTATTAATGCCAGAGGGTAATTTAACTTATAAACGGGGTGAAATTCGCTGGGTAAATCTTGATCCAACGGTGGGAGCAGAAGCACAAAAAATCCGTGCTTGTTTGATAGTTCAAAATGATATTATGAATCAATATGGATTATTAACAATTGTGATGCCATTTCGACCAGGAAGTAAGCAAGCTCCCTATATTGTCAATATCAAAGCAACAGCAACTAATGGATTAGATAAAGATCGTTTCATTGATGTTGCTCAAA
>NZ_VIKZ01000030.1:0-54280 GCF_009711985.1 Dolichospermum sp. UHCC 0260
GCCAAAAATAGTTCCCCAAATGCTTCGCCCGTACAGTTGTCAGTTGTTAGTTGTAAAACTGTTACCAATTACCTATTACCAATCACCAATTACCAATTACCTATTCCCCTATTCCCCTGTTTCTGCTTTCGCAATTTCTAACATTGTCTTAATCACAGAATCAGGGTTGAGACTAATAGAATCTATACCTTGTTCAACTAAAAAACGAGCAAATTCTGGATAATCACTGGGTGCTTGTCCACAAATACCAATTTTGCGATTATTTTGTTTAACAGTAGTTATGGCTTTTGCTATTATTCTTTTAACAGCTTCATTGCGTTCATCAAATAAATGTGCCACTAATTCAGAATCTCGATCTAATCCTAATGTTAATTGGGTTAAATCATTAGAACCAATGGAGAAACCATCAAAAACCTGACTAAATTCATCAGCTAATAAAACGTTACTTGGTAACTCGCACATAACGTAAACTTCTAAGCCATTTTCGCCTTTAACTAAGCCATTTTTTGCCATTTCTGCTAATACCCGTTTTCCTTCTTGGGGAGTGCGACAGAAAGGAACCATGAGAATCATATTGGTTAAACCCATTTCTTCTCTTACCCGTTTCATAGCTTGACATTCTAATGCAAAACCTTCACGATAACGAGGATCATAATAACGAGAAGCACCACGCCAACCAATCATCGGATTTTCTTCTTTGGGTTCAAATTGTCTACCTCCTAAAAGGTTGGCATATTCATTACTTTTGAAGTCAGATAAACGGACAATTACAGGTTTGGGATAAAATGCTGCGGCAATTGTGCCGATACCTTGCGCTAATTTGGCAATAAAGAATTCGGCTTTATCTTCATATTGTGCCGTTAATTCGCTAATTTTATATTTGGCAAGTTCGTCTTCTAATTCGTCAAAATGTAATAATGCTAAAGGATGGGCTTTAATATGATTAGCAATGATAAATTCCATTCTCGCTAAACCAACACCATCATTAGGAATTGCCGTTAAACCTAAAGCTTCTTCTGGATTACCCACATTCATCATAATTTTAGTGCGGGTTCGAGGTAAATTATCTAATGGTAATTCTTGAATTTCAAAGTTTAATAAACCTGCATAAACTTGACCTGTTTCCCCTTCCGCACAACTCACAGTAATCTCTTGTCCAGTTTCTAAAACTGTAGTCGCATTTCCACAACCAACTATAGCAGGAATACCCATTTCTCTGGCAATAATTGATGCATGACAGGTTCTCCCCCCAGAGTTAGTGACAATAGCGCTGGCTTTTTTCATAATCGGTTCCCAGTCTGGGTCTGTGCGGTTAGTAACTAACACCTCTCCGGCTTGAAATAGGTTAATATCTGGCACATCTAGAATAACTCTAGCTTTACCTTGACCTATCATTTCGCCTACGCTACGACCAGTTAATAAAACTTGACTTTTTTCCTGGAGTTGATAAGTTCTGAGGACGGTTTTTGATTTTTGAGATTGAACGGTTTCTGGTCTAGCTTGGACAATAAATAATTCTCCTGTTATCCCATCTTTTGCCCATTCAATATCCATTGGTGTGGCCATTCCCCGAACTTGGGAATAATGATCTTCAATGATACAAGTCCATTTTGCTAGTTGGAGGATTTCTTGATCATTGAGGGCAAATTGATGACGTTCAAGTTGAGGGACAGAAATATTTTTAGTTAATTTTGACCCACCTAGATCATAAACCATTTTAATTTCTTTTGTTCCCAACCGTTTTTGGAGAATGGGTTTATATCCTTGTTTTAAAGTTGGTTTAAATACCAAATATTCATCGGGATTAACTGCACCTTGAACGATGTTTTCACCCAAACCATAAGCAGCAGTAATTAAAGCGGCATTTTGAAAGCCTGTTTCGGTGTCTATGGAAAACATCACCCCAGAAGATGCTAAATCTGAACGTACCATTTTTTGGATACCGACTGATAAGGCTACTTCAAAATGATCAAAACCTCTCATTTGTCGGTAGGAAATAGCCCTGTCTGTGAAGATAGAAGCAAAGCATTTATGGCAAGATTCTAATACGCTTTTAATGCCATGAACATTCAGGTAAGTTTCCTGTTGTCCCGCAAAACTAGCGTCTGGTAAGTCTTCGGCTGTGGCACTAGAACGAACAGCCACATCTGTATCTATACTATATTCTTGACATAAACTTTGATAGGATCTAGCGATCGCTTCTTGCAATTCTAGCGGAAATGGGGTTTCTAACATTAATGATCTGGCTTGTTTGCCACATTCTTGCAAATTAGCCATATCCTCCACATCTAAATCGGCAAAAATCTTTCTCAGTTTTACTTCTAAACCAGCCCCAGTAATAAAGTATCTATAAGCATAAGCCGTAGTCGCAAATCCCGTGGGAACTTTCACACCTTGGGAACTTAGTTGTTGAATCATTTCCCCTAAGGAAGCGTTTTTACCACCTACTAGGGGAATATCTGCAATTCCCACAGCATTAAAGGGTAATACTAAAGCTTCTTGATGAATTTGGCTATTTTCTTGATTGCGTTTAATTTCCAACATATTCTGAGATTCCTTAAATAGCTACTGTTATTTAATTCAGAACCCATTCTGTTTATGCACGGAGAGTTTGAGGATGTTGCGAGGATATATAGCAGGGAACGGGATTGACTACCAGATGTCTAAATGGCATCCTCCATTTAAGATTACTCTAGTTTAGAGTATAAATAAATGTATAGCTAATATAGCGAAATATTACGTAATATATTGTTCTTGTAAGTATTCTCATAATTCCCCCCTGCTTGAGAGTTAAAATTAAGGAATATACATAACAAGTTTTAATTTATCTCAATTTATTACATGACTGGATTTAGCCGAACACTTTTAACAAAGGACTTGAAACTATTATGCCCCAATGCCCTTGCTGTTCCGACTTTCTTTTACACCATATCCGTGGTGCTGAAAATTACTGGTTTTGCCGGAGTTGTTGGCAAGAAATGCCAGTATTAACCCAACGTCATACCGCTGAAGTCCCAAAACCCATTTTAGCAAAGTTAACTAAAAAAATCGCCCCACAAGAACATCGTCTTGGTTCTTACTGCTTAATTCAGCCAAATTCTTTCCAAGCAAGATTAGAGGAAAAATTCTCTCGCTAAAGCTGGAATATAATTTATTTATTACCAAATAAGATTTCAAGAATGATTGTAGCTTGCTTCCCGAAGGGTACGCAGATGAACGCAGATGAACGCAGATAAAGACGGATAAATTAATAGATTTATTAGTTTTTACAATATCTAGGTTCTACTGTTATTTATTACCAAATCTGACTTAAATCTAAAACAAATCCGGGTAATAAATTCTCACCAGTTAATGTTTGGGGATTGTCTAATTCTTCTACAGCTTGACTAGGACGATAAATAAATACTTTCCGTTGTTTTCTATCAATTAACCAAGCTAATTGTGTACCATTATCTATATATTCTTGCATCTTTTCTTGCAGAATCTTTAAATTATCAGTTTCTGAACGCAATTCAATAATAAACTCAGGACAAATAGGAGCAAATTTTTTCCTTTGTTCTGCTGGTATTGCTTCCCATTTTGCGCGGTTTATCCAAGCTGCGTCAGGAGAACGCACTGCACCATTAGGTAAGGTAAAACCACCACTAGAACCAAATCCTACTCCTGTACCATTTTGCTTTGTCCAAACACCTAATTCACCGATTAAATTAAAATTACGTCCACCTGTTTCTGAATCTGTAGGAGACATAAGAGACTTCCAAATAAAAAAATGTCCCAAAACTAACGCAAAAACCCTCTCTATTTCTTCTCTCTCTGTGTTCTCTGTGCCTCTGTGGTTCGTTTGTTCATTTATTTATTGGGATAATTTATTTCCTGGAAGTCCCTAATTAATAAATCTCCAAGATGGTTACGTTCAATTCTCAAATCACGGTTTAACTGACAGAAATTAAAAAATTGATCATCATTCATGATGATATTGGGTTGCATTTTTAAAACCATTGGTAAGAAAAACATTGTTGCGTATCGTATAAGGGTTTAGCAATGCTAAACCCCTACATGATTTTAAAATTCTCCAGCTAATGCGGGAATACAACGTTCACACAGTAAAGGATGTTCTGCTGATTCACCCACATGGGGAGAATAGTTCCAACAGCGATCGCATTTGTGATAAGATTTCCCTTCATGTTCATAGTCTGCGGCATTAACTACGCCAATATCCCAATTATCTTCACCTTGAACTCGCAGGGTTTTCAATCCTTTTAATGTCTCAGGAGTATCTAATAATTGCACTTCAGAAGTGAGGAACAAATATCTTAATTCATCAATTCCATTCCCGCTAACATTCAAAGGTTCGATAGCAGTGCGTAATTTTTCATCACTAAGATAAATCAATGCAATAGCTTCTAAAGAAGAACCAATTAACTTTTCTGTCCGTGCTTGTTCTAAAACCTTATTAACATCACCACGAATCCGTCGCAGTGTTTTCCAAAATTCTGCTAGTTCTGTATTTTCCCATTTATCATCAACCTGCACCCAACCAGCTTGAAACACTGATTTATATTGGGTTTCGTAGGGGATAAATTGCCAGATATCTTCCGCAGTATGACATAAAACGGGAGCAATGGCGATCGCTAAATTCTCCAAAGCAATTTGCAAAACCGTTTGACAACTCCGACGACGGAAAGCATCAGCCGAACTGATATATAATCTATCTTTCGCAACATCTAAATAAAAGTTCGACAAATCCACAACGCAGAAATTCTGCACAGTTTGGAAAAAGCGGAAAAACTGGAAACTATCAAAAGCTTCCGTCACCTCATTAAACACCTCACGAATGCGGTGCAGCATATATTTATCCAAATCTGGTAAATCATCAAAAGCTACAGCATCCTTTAGAGGATCAAAATCATGCAAACTACCCAATAAAAACCGCGCCGTGTTGCGAATCTTATTCCTAACATCGGCTAACTGCTTGATGATGTTACCACCCAACCGCACATCACCAGAATAATCAACCGAAGAAACCCACAACCGCAAAACATCCGCACCATAAGCAGGTTGTTGTTTTTGATTAGTCCCACCTTGAATCATCAATTGAGGGTCTACCACATTCCCCACAGATTTGCTCATTTTCCGGCCATTTTCATCCAAGACGAAACCATGAGTTAACACAGTTTTATAAGGTGCAATGCCATTAACCGCGACACTGGTTAACAAAGAAGATTGAAACCAACCCCGATGTTGGTCAGAACCTTCCAAATACATATCAGCAGGATAGCATAACTCCGGTCTTTGCTTCGCCACAGCCGCCCAAGAAGAACCAGAATCAAACCAGACATCCATTGTATCTGTACCCCGGCGGTAAGTCTTGCCATTATGGCGATATGTTTCCGGTAACAACTCCTCTACCGACAACTCCCACCAAGCATCAGAACCCTTTTCAGCAATGATAGCTTGAACATGGTTAATCGTGTCCGCATTCAGCAAAACTTCCCCAGTTGCTTCATCATAAAACACAGGAATCGGCACACCCCAAGAACGCTGACGAGAAATACACCAATCGGATCTTTCTGCTATCATCGGTGTAATTCTATTCTCACCTTGTGCGGGAATCCAACGCACAGATGAAATAGCCTTTAAAGCCTCCTCCCGAAAACCAGCCACAGAAGCAAACCATTGTTCAGTAGCGCGGAAAATCGTCGGCTTCTTCGTTCTCCAATCATAAGGATACTTGTGAGGATAAGCTTCCTCCTTCAACAGAGAACCTGCCTCATTCAAAGCGTCAATAATCGCTTGATTACCTTCACCCAAAACATTCAAGCCAGAAAACTTACCAGCCTCATCCGTAAAATTCCCACTATCATCAACAGGGGCAAGAATCGGCAAACCGTAACGCTGACCAACGATGTAATCTTCTTGACCATGACCAGGAGCAGTATGGACCAACCCAGTTCCCGACTCAGTAGTGATATAATCACCACCAACCACCACCGGACTTTCACGGTCAAAAAGAGGATGACGGTAAATAGTACCTTCCAAATCCTTCCCTGCGAACTTGGCTTTTACCGTTAACTCACAATCCAAAACCTCTCCCAAGCGTTCCACCAACTCAGCCGCAACAATTAGATATCTGCATTCCCTTTGCGCCTTTGCTCCTTGTGCGTCTTTGCGCGAAACCTCCACAACCCCATACTCCAACGCACCATTTACAGCCACAGCCAAATTACCGGGAATAGTCCAGGGAGTAGTAGTCCACACAGCCACGCCCAAATCAGGCAGGAAACCATCCAAACTGGCTTTTAACCCTTCAGCAACCTTCACCACCGGAAAAGCGGCGTAAATACTGCGAGAAACGTGACCTTCAGGATATTCTAACTCAGCTTCCGCTAAGGCGGTTTTAGAACTAGGACTCCAATGTACAGGCTTTAGACCGCGATAAATATAACCTTTGAGGAACATTTCCCCAAATACGCCAATTTGCGCGGCTTCGTATTCTGGTTTTAAGGTTAAATAAGGATTTTCCCAATCACCCCAAATCCCATAGCGTTTAAAGCTTTCTCGTTGTTCATCAACCGTCTTCAGTGCGAACTCTTTCGCTTTTTGACGCAATTGCAAAGGAGTGAGATTTTGCCGTTCTGCCTGTTTCATATTTTGCAGAACTTTCAACTCAATGGGCAATCCGTGACAATCCCAGCCTGGAACGTAGCGAATTTTACGACCTTGGAGCAAATGGTAGCGGTTAATAATATCTTTGAGAATCTTATTTAAAGCATGACCAATATGCAACTGGCCGTTAGCATAGGGAGGACCATCGTGCAGTATAAATAATTCGCCAGGGTTGTTTTCTGCCAGTTGAGAATAAATGTTGTTTTCTTCCCAGAATTTTTGGATTTCGGGTTCGCGCTTGATTGCGTTTGCCCGCATATCGAAGTTAGTCTTGGGTAAGTTGACGGTATCTTTGTATTTTCCAGTTTCGGTCACAGTTTCATGCCTAAATGTAGGTGTGCAGGTTATCCGATCAATTATAAATCGTAGGTTGGGTTGAAGAACGAAACCCAACAACGCTTATTGGTATTTTGGAGTTAATTTTTTGTTTTTGCAGGTTTACAATATATAAAGTCACCCACAATAGACTTATGACACTAACCCTCAGCTTACCACCAGAATTAGAACAGTATTTAATACAGGAAGCACAACAACAAGGACTTTCTGTGGAAACTTATGCACTGCAACTTATTCAAGAATATATTTTCCAATTGGAGAAAAATTCATTTGAAGAAACACCCACAGAAATTGTCATTGAAGGTATTCATCAGGGAATAAAAGAAGCATTAAGTGGACAAACTATACCTCTTTCACAAATGTGGGAAGGAATAGATGCAGAATAATAATGAACCACTACTAATTGAAATTGCTCTTACTCCTCGTTTTCAAAGAGATTTGCGAGAACTAGCTAAACGCTATCGTTCCATTCGCACTGATATTCAACCTTTAATTGATCAACTACAAGCAGGTGAAATTCCTGGAGATAGAATTGCAGGAATTAAATATCAAGTTTTCAAAGTTCGTATTAAAAATAGTAACATTCAAAAAGGAAAAAGTGGAGGATATAGAGTGATTTATTATCTAAAAAATGCTCAAGGAATTATACTCACTACAATTTATTCCAAATCTGATCTGACAGATGTGAGTAATGAAATAATTGAACAAGCAATAGTTCAATATGAAGAAGAAAATACAATTTTAGATAAATAAAAAATTATTCAATAGTAGATTTAAACTGACCATCATAACTGAAGGGTTTACCATAGTAATTTGTGTCTTTCTTACTTTGCTTAGAATCAGACAGAGTATCTAAATTTTCAATATGTTTAGTAACACGACGCAGTTGCTTCTCTCTCCCTCTATCTAACTGTCTAAGTTGAGACTTAACAATACAAGGATAACCTTTAAGAACTTGAAAGCCATTACTCCAACAAAATCCAGATTTTTTTGTATTTAAAGAATTAATACTTACACGCCCTACAGACATAGAAATTAATCTTTTGTGCAGTCTGTAGCGTATTTGATGTTTAGATTTTCTGACAGGAGTATTATTAGACGTATTTGAATTAGTATTTTGTCCCTCAACAGACGAACTATTATTCTTAGAATTAACAATCTTCAAGACTTGATTAGCTTCTTCAACTTGTTTTTTCAGTTCTTTTTCAATAGAAGATGGACGAATCCTAATTAAACCATCATAACGTACTTGATAACCTACAAAAGCAATCCAAGGTACTGCTCCATTTTCTTGTTTATTTGCCCAATAATAAGGAAGTTTAGATTTAGACTTTCCTCTCCAATATTCTCTATCATACTGAATTACTTCCTGTGGTTCATGAATTGGCAGTTTTAATAACTTCAAAGCTTCCTGATATCTGTTGAAAGAATTTTCACAACTTTCTTTATCAGGATGAACAACTATCATATCATCACAATAACGAGCATAAAATAAATGTTTTTTCTCTATTTCATGATTGAGAATTTGCCGATCTGCATTATCTAACATTAAATTTGCAATAATACATGAAATAGCCCCACCTTGTGGAATGCCAATAAATTCATTAAGAGGATTATCCCAAAACTGCTTTAAATCTTTGTCAATTTTCTTTAAATGTCCTTGTTCATCATTTTTTTGAAACCATTCAACAGCATCAGGAATAGCTACCTTCGTAAAAGAATAAGATTGCAAATACAATTCAAAAATCTCAATTGCCCTATTATCAACTACTTGACCATGAATTTCTAAACGTTCTTGAGCTTTATTAAAAGCTAGACGTGCTTGATCATGATGAACACAATCAAAAAAACCTTTAATATCACATTCAGCAACCCAAAGAGATTGATCATCATAACTTGCTTTGTACTCAATTAAATCTTTGATAGCTTGGTGGTGGTTAAGCTTATTCTTACGAAAAGCATAAGAATAGTCTAAAAAATATTTATCGAAAATATCAATTAAATATTTAGCACATTGTCCAATAATAATTCTATGTTTTAACTTATAGCTCGCAATTGGTCTATATTCGTGATTATTACTTTTGGGTTCTTTCTTAACCAAAGATATGCGAGGACTTTCAATTTTAAAATTTTTATCTTGTAATGCAGAATAGCGTATATCTTCAATAAATTGGTTTAGTTGGATTAACCAAGGTTCTTGTTCAAACTTAATATGTTTTCGCTTTTGAATTATAGTTTTCTCTATTGCCCAAACATTACCCTGAAGAATGTTTTGATGTTTTTTTCTTTTATCATAGTTTGGACGTATCCATTGTTTACGAGGAGGCATCAATCTGCATATCAAAGCCTCTTCATCTTTCTCTTTATCTCCTGGCTTTGGTGCAGAGGTTGATATGTTATGTAAGAATTGTTGATCATGTCGCTTCTTGGCTATTTCCGCGCGATACTGACAGAGTAATTTAATAATGTAGCTGTCGGTAAAATAGTTTGAAAGTGACATTGAGTAACCACACTAATGTATTTTTTTGTAATAAATAAGTAGTAGATTAGGCAGGGTAGAGTATTTACACTCATTATTACCACACATCTTACTAAGTTTACCACTTACCTTGTCTGACTGTAGTCTCTATCTCTATGTGGTTGAGATAGTAGTCCAATTTTTACCAGTCACTACTGAATTCTACATCTATCACTGGATGTTATATTCAGACCTACCAAATCTACTGGGATTCAAGTTAACATATTATTCCGAATATCGCAATAGTTAATTTTTTATTATATTCTTGTCGTAATCTATTATAATAGATTATCTTTCGTGTTCTCTACTCGTTGCCAATATCATCATCAAAAATAATTTCCTCACCCGCACCCCACATTATGTCATAAATACCTTGACGCACAGCCCGATGAAAACTGGAATATTCCCAATCTTTTGGTGCTGTTACCAAACCATGTTTCACGGGATTATAATGAATATATTCAACGTGATGAAAGAAAATCAATTTCATCTCTAATTAAATGTTCCCAAAAACGATATTGCCATATAGCCCGTTGTTTTTTGTTTTTTCTAGATAAAGATATATTTTCTGGTGAAATAGTTTCACATTTACGACTAAAATAACTTTTAATTAACCGCCAACGGGTAGAAAAATCATGATCATTTTCTGGTAATGTCCAAATACAGTGGAGATGATCAGGTAAAATAACAACAGCATCTATAATAAATGGATGTTTCTGTATTACATAACCAAAAGCATCTCTTAATAAAGAAACATTTTTTGGTAAACATAATATTTTTTGTCTTTTCTGGGTCACCACTGTAAAAAAGTATGTTCCTCCTGCCACATTGGCGCGGCGATATTCCATACTATAAATATCCTGTGATTGAAGTTGTGTTTTATAATCTTGATTTTACCCTGTAGGTTGGGTTGACGCAAGGAAACCCAACATTAATTATAATATTCTGGTGGATGGTGTTGGGTTTCGTTCCATTGCTCCGCAACGCTGACGCGAACAACCCAACCTACGAAGGTTGCAGAGTCAGTATATCTTACTTTAAAATAGAAATTACTTACAATTGCCACAAATTATGATCAACCCCCAAATTTTAGAAGCTATTAAACAAATGCCTAATGTCGAAAGACTAGAGATAATAGAATTTGCCTTAAAACTCATGCGTGAAGAAATGCAAAATCCTCAAAAACTGAGCTTAACTGCTGCTGCGGAAATGATGCGTTCTTATTATGAAACAGAAAGCAGTTTAACAGAATTTGTTGATACTTGTAATGAAGATTTTTATGAGTACCAAGATTATGCGTAGAGGTGAAATCTGGCTGTATAATGCTGATCCCACAGTAGGGGATGAAATTAGCAAAACCCGACCTTGTATCATTGTTAATAATGATGATATAGGTACTTTACGCTTAAAGGTTATTGTACCTATTACCGGATGGAACGAAGTTTTTGCACAAGTACCTTGGATGATACGTATTGAAACAACAGCAGAGAATAATTTAAGCAAATTATCCACAGCAGATACTTTTCAAATTCGTTCAGTTTCTCAACAACGACTAATTAAAAAAGTGGGAATAGTTGCGGAAGAAATTATGCAGGAAATTAGTAATGCTTTAGCTATTGTTTTGAATATTAAATGACTAAAAATACACCCAATTTACTAGACGTAGTAGCACTCACAATTAAACCCGCCACCTCACACTAATTGAATTCAGTGTTGAAAGAATGGCGGATTTTCCCATAAATTTTAATGCCGTGGTACTACAAACCACAAATTCTAGAGTTTGGCTGGTTGCTTCTTTTCTGTAGTCTGGGAATGACTGCTATTATTAACAGTTTCTGTTGCCAAAAAAGCCTCTTTACCTGTAATTAATCGAGAGCGACGATTGCGAGTAATATAATTCCAAGCCCATTGAATTACTATCACTAATTTAGTGTCAAACTCAATTAAGAAGTAGATGTGAATTACTAGCCAAAATATCCAAGCAATGAAACCTGTGAGTTTAATGAAACCTAAATCTACAACGGCTAAATTTTGCCCAATCATTGCCAAACTACCCACATCATTGTATTTGAATTCTGGCAAAGTCCGACCTTGAAGCCGGCGTTTAATGAGTTTACCTACATACTCTCCTTCTTGCTTGGCTACGGGGGCAACACCAGGTAAGGGTTTACCATTTTGATGGGAGAAATTAGCTAAGTCTCCAATTACGAAAATGTTTTTATAATCCTTGATAGTCAAGTCAGGTTCGACAATTACTCTGGCAGAGAAATCGCACTCTACATCTGTGCGTTCAGCGAGGATTGTCCCCAAAGCTGAACCTTGCACACCGGCTGCCCACAAGATAGTTCTTGAGGGAATTTCTGTCAATTCACCGTTTTGCTTGAAAGTAACAATGTCATTTTCAATATTTGTGACTCTGGTTTGAGTGTGAATAACCACACCCAACTTTTGTAAAGATTCTATTGCTACTTTTGATAATTCTGGGGCAATGTGTGGGAGAATGCGATCGCCCCCTTGCAATAGTAAAATTTTCGTTTCTGAAGTGTCAATGTTGCGGAAATCTTCTTTGAGGGTTTGGTATGCTAATTCAGCGATCGCACCGGACAATTCTACACCAGTTGGACCACCGCCCACAATCACAAAAGTTAACAAAGCCCGACGTTTTACCGGATCACTTTCTTTTTCTGCGGCTTCAAAGGCTGAAAATATCCGCCGACGCATTTCTATGGCATCTTCCACAGTTTTCAAACCAGGAGCAAATTCTTTCCAATTATCCTTACCAAAATAGGAATGGTTTGCACCGGTGGCCAGAATTAATGTATCATAAGGGACTATTTCATCACCCAAAATAACTTGTTGCGCTTTGGGATTAATATCACTTACTTCTCCCAACAACACTTTTGTATTTTTGCTTTTGCTGAATACAGATCGCAATGGTGCGGAAATATCAGAAGGTGATAGTGTACCTGTGGCAACTTGATATAAAAGCGGCTGAAATAAATGAAAATTCCGTTTATCAATGAGAGTAACATTTACTTTTGCCTTAGCAAGAGCCTTTGCTGCATACAATCCACCAAAGCCACCACCAACGATAACAACTTCATGTGGTGCATTCTTCTCACGGGGAACAACCATAAACCATATTTCCTTTTGTTAAGAGTCGTGTAACCTTTCTTAACAAATATGTAACAAAATTATAATGTATTTTGCCGTCTATTTGGAACGCTTGAAAAAATACTAAACGTAGTCAAAGTTACTATTAAAAAGGAATCGGGAAAATATCTATTAATTAAAATTATCTAAAATTCCAGCAATGAAAATATAGTTCTCACCCATGACTTGAGAAAAATTACACATCGCGCTAGGTGTCAATGGTGCTATAATACTCAATATCTGGTAATCACAAAACTAAAGCTAAATGGTATGACATTTTAGCTTTTAAGTTTCTTACAGGATGCAGGACGGGTGAGGCTATTGGGATGATGTGGTGTGATGTTTCATTTGACAGAGAAAGAATTTTGATTAGGAGGACTTACAATAATCTTACCAAGTCATTTTACCCATTAAAGAATCATAAAAATGGTTCATTAATTAGAATGTTCCCTATGCCTAAGAATGGTGAGTTATGGGAATTGTTAAAGTCAATACCACAAGGAAAAGATAATGATATAGTATTCAAGGTTGACGGGAAAATAGTCAAAGATGGTACACTTAGAGCTAACTGGAGAGGCACTACTGGCACTTCTACTTCTAAGATTATAGGCATAATTCCTACTCTTATAGAGCAGGGTAAATTAAGAAAATACCTGCCTTGTTATAATACCCGTCATACATTCATCACTCATCAAGTTTTTGATTTAGGGCGTGATGAAAAAATAGTATCAGCGTGGTGTGGACATAACGAAAAAGTATCAGAGAAGCATTACCAAGATATCTCTGATAGAGCTAACCAAATTAATCCAGAATTACCCGCTAATCAATCACAAGCAGATGATCAGAAAACAGAATTAGAAATGCTTAAAGAACAGTTAAAGCAGCAACAGGAGATGATTAATAAATTACTTAGTGATAAAATGTAAGTAAGGTATTTTACACACAAAAATAACCAGCTAAGTTAGTTCCTAGCTGGTTTTTTATTGACTATTTATTTTACCTAATATCCTTTGCTGACAACTATGGTTTTTAGTGTCTTGCAAAAAATCATTTAATAAATCATTAAATGAATCATTAAATGATTTTCTACACGACTTACGAACCTAGCTATCGTCTGATTTTAAATGGTTAGTAAGTTGATCAAGCTTGTAATGAATTATTGCATTATTTCCTGATTTTCTGTTATCTTTCGCTAGTCTTCCTTAGCGTCAACCTTGAAACTCAAACTATGACAAACCACCCACAAATTCCCCCCTGCACCTGGAAACGTCCCATTGGCTTAGGCTGGGAGAACCCCTACACCGTCCGTTATCCCAGTAATATTGATGATGGTCCCTGGCACGGAATGCCCCTTGGTGGCTTTGGTGCAGGGTGTATAGGACGTTCTTCACGGGGAGACTTTAACCTGTGGCACATTGACGGGGGAGAACATACTTTTAAAACTGTTCCCGCTTGTCAATTTAGTATTTTTGAATCTGGACAAGCTTACGCATTATCTACCCAACCTCCAGAAGATCATACACTACAATCTTGGCAATGGTATCCACAGTCTCAGGAACAGAATTCAGGTACATATCACGCACTTTATCCCCGCAGTTGGTTTGTTTATGAAAATGTCTTAAAAACTCAATTAACCTGTGAGCAATTTTCGCCAATTTGGGCAGATAATTATCAAGAATCAAGTTATCCGGTTGCGGTTTTCTTGTGGAAAGCACACAACCCCACAAATGCACCAATTACCATTAGCATTATGCTAACTTGGGAAAATATGGTGGGTTGGTTTACTAATACTTTAAAATCTCCTGAAGTTAGAGTTAGAGATGATGGAAGTCCAGTTTATGAATATCTACCACGTTGGGGAGAAAGTCAAAGAAATTATAATTGTTTAGCAGAAGATGATCAATATTTTGGTTGTGTTTTAGGTCAAGTTTCTAATAGTCAAACTGTTCAAGAAGGAGACGGAACTTGGTGTATTGCAACTGCAAAGAATCCTCAAGTGGAAATATTCTATCATTCCCGATTTAATCCTGTGGGTAATGGTGAAGATGTTTGGCAAAGTTTTTCTACAAATGGTTCTTTACCTAATTATATAGATGAAACTCCCGCAGATGAAAATACCAGATTAGGTGCAGCAATTGCGGTGCGTTTCACTTTGCAACCTGGGGAAAATTTAGAAGTTCCTTTTGTGTTAAGTTGGGATTTTCCCGTTACAGAATTTGCAGCGGGAGTGAACTATTACCGCAGATATACAGACTTTTTTGGTTGTAATGGTGAGAATGCTTGGCAGATTGCCACTACTGCTCTTAAAGAATATCAGAATTGGCGATCGCTCATTCAAGATTGGCAAAATCCCATTTTGGCAAAATCAGATTTACCTGACTGGTTCAAAATGGCTTTATTTAACGAACTCTACGATTTAACCAGTGGAGGAACTCTCTGGAGTGCGGCCTCAGAAATTGATCCCGTTGGTCAATTTGCCGTGTTAGAATGTTTAGATTACCGTTGGTATGAAAGTCTAGATGTGCGGTTATACGGTTCTTTTGGGTTATTGATGTTATTTCCTGAATTGGAAAAATCCGTAATTCGCGCTTTTGCTAGAGCAATTCCCCAAAGTGATGATAGAACTAGAATAATCGGTTATTATCTGACTATCAAATCGGAAAGTCCCAACGCAATTCGGAAAATTGCCGGTGCGACACCCCACGATTTAGGCGCACCCAATGAACACGTTTGGGAAAAAACCAATTATACTAGTTATCAAGATTGCAACCTGTGGAAAGATTTAGGTTGTGATTTTGTCTTGCAGGTATATCGAGATTTTCTGTTTACCGGTGCAAATGATCTTCAATTTTTAGCAGATTGTTGGGATGCTATTGTCCAAACTCTCGATTATGTGAAAACTTTTGATCTCGATGGTGACAGTATACCAGAAAATTCTGGCGCTCCTGACCAAACTTTCGATGATTGGCGTTTACAAGGTGTCAGCGCCTATTGCGGTGGTTTGTGGTTAGCTGCTTTGGAGTCTGCTATTGCTATTTCTAAGATTTTAACGAACCGCAGAGGCGCAGAGGACGCAGAGGTGGAGGTGCAAGGGTCTATTTATCAAGGTTGGTTAAGTCAATCGAAGCCAATTTATCAGGAGAAGCTTTGGAATGGTGAGTATTACCGTTTGGATAGTGACAGTGGTTCTGATGTAGTTATGGCTGACCAATTGTGTGGGCAATTTTACGCTCGTCTATTGAGTTTACCAGATATTGTCCCCAGCGATCGCGCTTTGTCTGCCTTAACAAAAGTATATGATTCCTGTTTTCTCAAGTTCCAAAATGGTAAATTTGGTGCTGCTAACGGTGTTCTTCCCAATGGTTTACCAGAAAATCCTAATTCTACACACCCTTTGGAAGTTTGGACGGGAATCAATTTTGGTCTAGCAGCTTTCCTGGTGCAAATGAACATGAAAAATGAGGCAATGCGGTTAACTGAGGCTGTGGTGAGGCAAATTTACGACAATGGTTTGCAATTTCGCACCCCGGAAGCAATCACCGCTAATGGCACTTTCCGCGCTAGTACCTATCTCCGCGCTATGGCTATTTGGGGAATCTATTTGCTAGTTCGTTAAATTTACCATTCTTTAAATCCCTGACTTCTTCGAGAATTCAGGGATCTTTTTGTTGGGATTATAAATAAATATTTAACAATTAATTCGGGAAATTTTATTTTCCTGTTGTTTCCGGAATTTAGCCAAAAAATCAGTAATGTTTAAGAGTTGAGGAATTTAAATCTGAAAACCAATGCTTTCAAAGATACCTCTATCAATCATCAGTAATTAGATTTTGCAGAGGCTCGTTATACAACAACACTTTTAAACGGTGATCGGCAAAAGTAACTTTTTTAGCTAAGTTACAACAAAATAACTACCAATTCCCCCACTTCATTTAGGGTTATGGGACATAAAAAGATTGCGATTAATCACCCAAAAAATCCTCGAATCTAGTTGGGAAAAGATGAGAGTTTTTCAGTAGACCTTAAATTTAGTAATATGAGTAGATGCAGGCTAGTTGAATAAAGCAAGGACAGCAGGAGCTTTATCAATCTATGATGTCAGGTTAGTCAGGTTCAAATGCACTTAGTGTTTACGACTCCTAATTTAGCTGATAAGTTCCCAGCTAGTTGTAATAGAGTCAAAATTTCGATCTAGCGAACTGCTTGTGAAAATTGCCCAACTTGTTTAAAAACTTAAACAGCTTGGGAGTTACACTATAACCTCCTCATTCTGATCTGTCAAGCAACTACCGGATAAATTTCTGGGCAAGTTATTGAGAAAATCTCAGTTAAAAGAATGCAGAATTTAGAATTTAGAATTTAGAATTACGTTTTGCAACGGGGATTTTACCCCGACGCAAAACCCGCTGCTTGTAGAAGCAGGGGACTTTAACCCCCAAAGGTAAGTTAATAATTCGCTCTCAAAGCTGAATAGTAGCGTTTGAGACCCGGAAATTTGAGCAAATTTGATTTGTTAAGAATTACTTAGCCATACGGACTTGATCTTTATTTTCTACCTAAGTATCGGCTTTGACAAGAATAATCTGCGGCAATTGACCATAAATAATGATGGTTCTTCTTACCGAATCAGTTTAATGAATATTACTGTAATCTTACTTATATTAATAAATTGCATACATATAATTACCAACCTAGTTATTTAATTAAATGCTAATTTTCCCTAATAAACAAATAGCTTTTACTAAACAAATAAGATAATAGTGAAAGGTTCATGGTGATCCAGTTTTTGCTGTCCAGATATAGCTACAGGTATTTTTTTATATAAAAACAAACATATTGGTAATTTAGATTAATATCGAAACCCAGAGTATTAACAATAAACAATACTGTTAATTATGGAATTATTTTGTAATTGATATTTATTTTATTGCCGTCAAAATTTTAGGACTTAAAGCTTTAGAGTGCCTACAAAGCAAGGATTCTCATTAAAGAAATTATTATATAAAAATTAAATTTGTGGTAATTAAAGTTCATTTGTTTTTGAGCTATAGTTGCGACGACTATCTATATGCTACGGAGCATAGACAAAGGTGATTCGTAGTTTTTTTGCTTTGTATAACGATGATAACATCTGCCCTTGAGATTAAAGTGGGGGGTAACACCCCTCATTTTTTGCCAACTGGGGACAAAAATCAAACTTGCACAAGACATAAGTAAATATCTAGATAAGTTCAGTAAATTTAACTTAAATCTTGCCACCTTGGCAGATGACATTAGCGACAAAAAATAGTATAAATAAAAATGTGGCTTTTGAAATTGAGAAATCAATGGTTTTCCTGATTCCATTCAGTAATTGTGAGCTTTTACAGCAAAAGCACCACAATTAATGGTAAGAAGTTATACAGCAGTAACTAGGGAGAAGCAGAAAATTTCCACTTGGAAATTTCAAGAGGACATAATTGCATCTACGAAAAGCTACGCCAAACTCAATTCCTCCAGGTAGAAACCACAGAAAAGGTAAATTTTTACCTTTGATTCATTGGTAAGTATAAATCTACAGCCCAGACACAATTAATACATATTATTTCTGTGATCTATAGATATTACTAAATGAAAACTGTAAGACTGCCCAGAAAATCAGGGTATACACGGCAAGGCACAGCAGTACACAGACTTGATTAAAAATAGTCAGGTTTTCAATCACAGGTCAGGTTATGGAAAAAATCATCAGGTCAAATGCGCGTTTTAGCTTAGTTAAATGGGTAATCGTAGAGATCCAGTTTTCTGATTCCCATTCCCGTCAGGTATCAATATTCGCAAGTACCGGACTTTTATCGAAAGTTGTTACTTTTCTCAACATCTGCCACCAATTGATTACCTATAGGTTCCGGTTGTTCCCCCAACAGCAATTTGGCTGAAGACCATCGCATTTGCTCCCAACTGGACTAATTTACTCAATTCAAAGATAACTAAGATTATGAATCAAGATATTGCTGGCAGTGGTAACAACTTAGAAGCAAAAATCCATCCTGAACAGTTAGACCAAGTCGTCGAAGCGATTTTGGCAGGGAAGTATTCTTGGGCTTGTGTTTTAATGTTACGATTCGTGGGCTATAATCCCATGCACTATATCCCTTATCGCACTTATAACCGCATATTGAAAGAAAACGCTCGCATGAGTCGCTTGAATACACAAAATCATGAAACTCTCAAAATTGCTAAACCACCCACAGAGAAAAGATCCGAAGGCAATCTGGCATCTAACTGTTTAAGCAAGATTAAGGATTTAGCTTATATGGAAGTTGGCGGCAAGCATCATGCTGAAGCACGCGCCAATGGTCGGGGAAAAAAGTCGGCATAGTTGCTGATTATATCGTAATTGCTTGTTACTCAGTATGATGCTCAATGTGAGTAACTGCAATTACTGAATCCTTCGTAAAGTTCTGCCACAATGGCAAATATACACTGGTAACATCTTATAAATTAGAAATAGCAACCTAAATAAAGGTTCATAGCAGACAAATTGCATTTTTCCCAAAAAACTGTTTGTGTCTGTACATGAAACATATAGGCTGATTGCTTTGGCATTCAGTTTTTCATTAATTAAATTCTCCATCAAGACTGATGAACCATGACTAAAGGTGGTTATTTTTCCTCAGAAGTTTGAGCAGTTTTCAATTAGGGTGGTGGGTTGCCCTAATTAAATTGAGATGGCTAGATAACTTTTTCTAGCAAATTTCCTGTGACTAAGGTTTGGCTAACTTTGGTAATCAAGGTAGATGAGGAAACGGAAGGTCATGGTGAAATCATGCTCTTATTTGCAAATTTTTACTGTTATGTCAACTGGCAATTGATATAACTGCAATTAGAAGTTGTAATAATTTTACAGCTTCTTTTTCATGGATATAAAATTCTACAATAGGATTTACTAGAAATTACTAACCATATTTATAAGTAGGTGAACACAATAAAACCAAACTGTGTAAAGAAATGTAAAATCGCTGAAAACTTCTTTACTCTTGCCTCTTGCCTCTTGCCTCTTGCCTCTTGCCTAGTGCTATGACGACAATTTTCAACGCCAACCTACTTATCAGCTTTAAGTTGATATAAATTTTATATGAAGAGATGATGAAGTTTAGATGAAGATTTTATTTTTTATATAAATTTTAGAAGAAGATATAGCAGAATTTAAAGATAACAATCAAAGCTTCATCACTTTTTTATCTAAACTGAATGGCTCAGTCTCAGCTATCGAGTAGACGATTTCATATTTAAGAACGTCTGCTGATGAGAGTTTTCTCATTTTAGGCTAGTGTAAGAGATAGATTACATCTTTCTGAGCTTATCTATTTTGAGGCTGCAATTTTTAGCACAATTGTTCCATAATTATTGGGTAATTAGAACTGCATGAACTTAAATATTTGAGGATTGATTAACTTCAATACCAGTGTTTACAAATATCTGGAAATCTAAATTAGAGATAGTATCATGCGCTAGGTAAATTTTGAGAATGATTAACTAATGCAGATAAATTTGGTATGAGAAAGCGAATTTTTTGGACTTTATTTATGGGT
Source organism: Dolichospermum sp. UHCC 0260 (assembly GCF_009711985.1). Classification (NCBI taxonomy): domain Bacteria; kingdom Bacillati; phylum Cyanobacteriota; class Cyanophyceae; order Nostocales; family Aphanizomenonaceae; genus Dolichospermum; species Dolichospermum sp. UHCC 0260. The sequence continues at coordinate 20,248 of NZ_VIKZ01000030.1, forward strand.
GTTTTACCAGACAGTGCTGTTGATTGAGGGACATAACAGCTATGCCTGCTGCATAGATATTGAGAATCACATAAATACTCATGAAACATCCTCCAAATTAAATACTGAATATCTGTGAAATTTCTGGCATCTGTCTTTGAGCAATCGATGTAACAGATAAATTTGCCCAAATTTGAAAGTAGAAGGCAACTGGTAAGAATTATGTCATCTTATTCTCATCAAAATCGGGTTATTGATATTTACGATGGTTATGAAAGTAAGTTTTTAACGCCTTTTCAGCGAAAGACATTGCTAAAAAATTTACAAAGCAATTCACAACCAGAATATCGGCGACGAATTGAGATTATGTTGTTAGCAGATATGGGCAAATCGCAAACTCATATTTGTGACATGATTGGTTGTTCTCAGGAGATGGCTAGGTATTGGATAGGTACTGCTGAGGCGGGGATGGCTCACAAATGGAATCAGCGCCCATTGGGTAGACCAAAGATTGTTAATCATCAATATATTGAAAGATTGAAGGAATTAGTCAATTCTAGTCCCCGTGAATATGGCTATGCTTTTGGTGATTGGACGGCGCAATGGTTGAGTAAACATTTAGCGAAAGAGTTGGGAATTCAAATTAGCGATCGCCACATTAATCGCCTCCTTAAACAAATGGGACTTTCTACTAAACATAAAAGTTCCCCATTGATAACTACTGAAAATCAGGATTTAGCAATTAAAATTAGTGATTTGCATTCTCCGCCTGAACCTAGTTTTCATTGGTCATTGAATCTCATGCAGACCAATAAATAATAGTGTTTTGGAGGTTAGGAAATGCTATCAGCGTTTTCTCAGGAACAGTTAGTTACACACATTAGGCAAGTCTTGGGTGATGGCTTATCAGATCAAGCAGTTATAGATTGTACCAAGGCTTTAGAAATTATTGAACCACCAGTAGCAAAGCAATTTTGGCAAGCGACAACAGCAAAGCCGGGAATTTATGTTGTGCTGACTGGTAAGGTGAGATTACTTGATAGCTCGAACAATTTAATTAATACTCTCACTTCAGGGTCATCATTTGGGGAGTTAACTTTATTTCCAGAACAAGATTTTAGCAGTTATGTGGCTAGAGCTTCTATGAATTTAAAGGTTGCCTATCTTCCCCAAGAAATATTAACTAAGGTAATGGGAGAGTTTCCTAGTGTTTATCATCTTTTGCTGAATAAGGCAGAGCTAATTAACACTGCGAATTCTTCAGAAATTCCGCTGATTGAAGCCCCAAGAACTGTAAATAGTGCCAATTTACCTCAACCAATAATTCCCCCACCAACACAAGTAAAAAAACGCCCTCAATACTTTCCTATTCCTACGGTAGTTGTTGGTAATTGGTGGCGTAAATTTACTAAACGCTATCCATTTTTTGAACAACAAAGTGCTGCTGATTGTGGTGCTGCTTGCTTAGTTATGGTTGGCCGTTATTGGGGAAAAAACCTGAGTATCAATCGGCTGCGGGATCTGGCTAATGTTAGCCGGAGTGGTGCATCCATGCGAAGTTTGAGTGCAGCAGCAGAAAGCCTTGGTTTTGCTACCCGTCCGGTGAAAGCCAGTTTGGATAAATTTGCCCAACAATCTTTACCAGCGATCGCTCATTGGCAAGGTAGACATTACATTGTTGTCTATGAAATTACCAAAAAACAGGTAATTGTTGCTGATCCCGCTATTGGCCAACGTCAGCTTACTATTAAGGAATTTCTTGCAGGTTGGACTGGTTACGCTTTACTATTACAGCCTACAACTTCACTCAAAAAAACGCAAGAAGCTAACACGCCATTTTGGCAGTTATTTGATTTAGTTAAACCGCATTTTCAGGTTCTCTTAGAAGTATTTATTGCTTCGGTATTAATTCAGGTATTTGGATTAATCACACCTTTATTTACTCAACTTTTATTAGATAGAGTCATTGTTCAAGGTAGCATCTTAACTTTAAATACTGTCGGGTTTGGATTGTTAGTTTTTGGGTTGTTTCGGGTTGCTATTAATGGGTTAAGACAATATTTACTAGATCACACCGCTAATCGCATTAGTGTGGCTTTAATGGTGGGATTTATTAAGCATACATTTGGCTTACCTCTGTCATTTTTTGAGTCTCGTTATGTGGGAGATATTGTCTCTCGTGTTCAGGAAAATCAAAAAATTCAACGGTTTCTGACGGGTGAAGCTCTATCTATTGGCTTGGATTTATTAACAGTTTTTGTTTATGTGGGATTAATGTTTTGGTACAGTCCACCAATGGCATTAATGACATTGGCAATTGTGCCACCCTTTGTGTTATTAACATTCTTTGCCACACCATTTTTGCGGCGGATTAGTCGAGAGGTATTCACAGCAGGAACTTTGGAAAATAGTTATTTGATTCAAAGCTTGACGGGAATTTCTTCGATTCGCTCAATGGCTATTGAACAAACAGTTCGTTGGCATTGGGAAGAGTTGCTAAACAATTTAATCAAAAAGAACTTTAGTGGTCAAGTAATTAGTAATCAACTGCAATTAATTAGCTCTACTATTCAATCTTTAGCAAGTACAGGGTTGCTCTGGTTTGGCGCTTGGTTAGTCATTCAAAATCAACTTACTATTGGTCAGTTAGTTGCTTTTAATATGTTACTGGGTAATATTATTCAGCCTTTCCAACGATTAATTATTTTGTGGAATCAGTTACAAGAGGTAATTGTCGCTACAGAACGAATTAATGATGTATTGGAAGCACAACTAGAGGAAGATTTAGAACATAACCCTCGACAATTCTTACCGAGATTAATCGGGAGAATCCGTTTTCATAATGTTACCTTTCGCTATCATCCCGAAAGTGAGATTAATATTTTAGAAAATCTCAGTTTTGAAATTTTACCTGAGCAAACTGTAGCAGTTGTTGGGCGCAGTGGTTCTGGAAAGACAACACTTTCTAAGTTAATTTTGGGTTTATATCTAGCGACAGATGGAAGAGTTTTAATTGACAATCAAGATGTTACTAGTATTTCCTTACATTCTTTGCGATCGCAAATAGGAGTTGTTGATCAAGATACATTTTTATTTGGCGGAACAATTCGGGAAAATATCACAATTGCCCATCCAGAAGCCTCTTTAGAAGAGATTGTGGAAGCTGCCCAACTTGCAGGTGCAGATGAGTTTATCAAAAGGATGCCAATGGGTTATGAAACCCAAATTGGTGAAGGAGGCGGAATGTTATCTGGAGGTCAACGTCAACGGTTAGCAATTGCCCGGGCTTTACTGGGAAATCCGCGACTTTTAATATTAGATGAAGCTACAAGTCACCTTGATGCTGAATCTGAACGGATTATTCAGAACAACCTCAAAAAAATTCTGCAAGGACGTACAAGTGTAATTATTGCTCACCGTCTTTCTACAGTTCGTCATGCTGATCTAATTTTAGTTTTAGATCGTGGTGTTTTAGTAGAAAGCGGTACACATGAAGAATTAATTACCAAAAAAGGACATTATTTCTATCTCAATCAACAACAATTAGCACAAACAAATTAATTGTTTAATAACCAGATCCCCGACTTATTGAAGAAGTTGGGGATCTATAACCAGAATTCTAAAATTATTTATGCCACAGTCAGTTTACACACAACCAACAACTACCATAAAGCCGCAGAATCAAACTGAATCTACTGCTTTTATCCAAAATCAACTTCAGACTCAGACATTAAATAAAGCCCAAGATTGGTTTTATGGTACAGAAGAATTATTAGATGCTTTACCAAAAGTATGGACTCGTTCCATGTTGTATTTATTAGTCAGTTTTGCCGCAATTATTTTACCTTGGGCAATGTTAACTAAAGTTGATGAAACAGGAAGTGCTAGTGGCAGAATAGAACCCAAAGGGGCAACACAAAAATTAGATAGTGCGGTAACTGGTAGTGTAGTTGCTGTTAATGTTAAAGAAGGTGCAATCGTTAAAGCTGGACAGGTATTAGTAGAAATGCAATCTGATGTTTTACAAACAGAAATACAGCAAATAAAAGATAAATTAGATGGGTTAAAAAATCGACAATCTCAACTGGAAATACTGAAGAATCAAGTCTTCATGGCAATTAATATTCAACGTCAGCAAAATCAATCTCAATCATTAGAAAAACTTGCTCAACTTAATCAAGCCCAACAAACATTTGAGACTAAAAAAAGTGCCTATAATTTCCAGAATTTGGAGAAATTAGCCCAAATTGATCAGGTAAAACAGAATATACGATCTACTCAAACTAACTATAGATTAGCTACAAGTCGGTTACGTCGAGATGTTGCTGAAGTTGAACGTTATCGGCTATTGTTAAAGCAAGGAATAATTTCTCAAACTAAAGTAGTAGAATTGGAAAAAATTGCCGAAGAAAGTCAACGTTCACAAGAAGAAGCAAAATTTAATCTGCAAACAGCACAGTTACGACTAAAAGAAGAAGTCAGCCGTTATCAATCACTAATGAATCAAGTTCGCTCAGATATTGAACAGGCAAAACTACGTTTACAAGAAGAAGAAAATAGTTATAAAAGTTCTATGCAAGGAGGAGAATTAGTTTTATTAAAAAGTCAGGAACAGTTTAAAGACATCCAAAATCAAATAATTTCTCTTCAATCAGAAATGATGCAAACAAAAGGACAGCTTGCATCTTTAAATTTACAACTAAAACAGCGAATTGTCCGCTCTCCTATTGATGGAATAATTTTTGAATTACCTATTAAAAAACCTGGTTCTGTGGTACAATTAGGACAAATGATTGCTCAAATTGCTCCCGAAAATACCGCTTTGATTTTGAAAGCCCGTATGCCCAGTCAACATAGTGGTTTTGTCAAGGTAGGAATGCCAGTAAAAATTAAATTTGATGCTTATCCTTTCCAAGAATATGGAATTGTATCAGGACGGATTAGTTGGATTTCACCTAACTCTAAAATTCAAGAAAATAGTTCTAACCGAATAGAAACTTATGAATTAGATATCGCTTTAGAAAATCCTTATATTCAAGTTGGCAATAAACAGATTCCTCTTACCCCTGGACAAACAGCAAGTGCCGAAGTAATCATTCGTCAACGTCGAGTTATTGACTTTATTTTAGATCCATTTAAGAAGTTACAGAAAAATGGTTTAGAGCTTTAAATAAGGTATTATCCTGAAGACATAATTCAATAAATTATGTCTTTTTTAATAGACGTTAATATGCAACTTTTTGATTATTCCTAAAAGAAAAATGTCAGAATTAAGTAGTTAAATGAATTAAGGATTTTGAGGATACGATAATGGAGAAAATAGTAATTAATGACTTATATCCTAGTCATTTAGTAACCTTTATTGATGATTTAAAAATATCAAAATTAGATATTTTATTAGGGGGAGATTTTTGGAGGGGGTATCCCAATTTAGGGCTAAGTCCTAATGTTTTTATAACCACCGTTTATGATGGACTAAACAGCATATCAACAACTTATGAAGGAGCCGGTAGTTTTCATGATAATAAATTTAATACGATAGATTACGCTCGGACAGTTAATGCTTGGGTAAATCGGTAATTATTTTAGCAGATTCAAGGGCAATTTTGTCACGTTTACCAGAACTATTCACTGTTTGATGAGGAAATAAGATCATGGCTACAATCATAATTTCTGACTTACAGGAAAAGACATTTTTGGATGACTTAAATTCAGAGCAAATACAGCAAATTTTAGGTACTGGTATTTTACCTTTACCTTTCTTGGGTGGACGTGGTTCTAATGTTGCTTTAACCACTGTTTATGATGGTATAAATACCCTGGAAACAGCATATCGTGGTCCATTTAGTTTCTACGATAATAAGATCTTTACTCTTGATCTTGCCAGAAGTGCTGTTTATTTAGTATTGTGAATAATTTTTAGTGGTTGTTTTTTCTTCCTTACACCCTTTTTAAAGCTTACCTAGTGGTCTGTCAAATTTATTTTGACAGGTAATGATCGGAAAAAACTTCTGTTTTTCCCTCCCCTACTCCCCCTGCCCCTCTTCTCCCCCTGCTTGCCTTTACCCGTCATTTTTGGATTGACAGACTACTAGGAGGAAGTAAAAACTTCCTCTTTTTTGTTGTTCTTGCTGGTAGCTGATAATTGTTTACAGTTATATGAAAATTGCTGTATGTTAGGATATAGTATTATAGATATAAATTACTGCATATAAGCAATGATAGAAATTTCCCAGACAGTAATTATTCCTGATAGCGATATTGAAATTAGTGCAATTCGTTCTCAGGGTGCAGGTGGTCAAAATGTTAATAAGGTGGCTACTGCTATTCATTTGCGCTTTGATATTGGGGCTTCTTCCTTACCGGAAATCCATAAGGAACGGCTTTTAAAGTTGAAGGATAACCGCATTACTATTGAGGGAGTTGTGGTGATTAAAGCGCAGGAATACCGCAGTCAAGAACAGAATAAGGAGGAAGCTTTAAGACGACTTCAGGAACTGATTAAAAGTGTGTCTGTTTTACCTCGAAAACGTAAACGAACTAAACCAAGTCGCAATTCTCAAAGAAAACGTCTTGATAGTAAAAACAAGCGGGGACAAATTAAGTTGACTAGAGGAAAAATTACAGAATAATCACGACGCTATTACTTTGATGAGAAATATTGTACTGCTGTGGATATTAAATTTATGCTATTATAATACTTAAATACCGACAAAATTTAACGTCTTCACTTAAAAAGCTGCATAACATATGTCTTTAGAAATTAAATTTAGAAATCTGGTTGATACTACAAGCTCAACATTAGCTGAATATGATATAAAAGAGTTAGATTTATATAGGCAGTATGAGCATTATGGAATAGCTTATGATTATGCTTTGACATCTGAAATAGTAGAGCTTCATCTTCAAAGAGTAGTGCAAGAATCTCTTTGCGCTGGCTCTAATTTTCATGTATCACATCTGCGAAAATTGAGAGATCAATTTATTCTACATTATATAATAGATGAACAATCTTTACAGCCTTATTTTTATATTCTAGAGAAAATCCTTCAATTTATAACAAATGGTAGTATTTATTCGTTAGATACCGAAAATCAATGGCGAAAAGCTATTCAAGCAGTTAAGGATATTATAACTCTGAGTGCAACCCCTAGCGTGGAACACCTTGAAAGAATATATAAACGTCAAGTTGCTGTAGGTTATGCAGCCAAAAAGTTAAGGAAAAAAGGCTACAAATTGACTACTGAAGATGGAAAAATAATAATGGACTCTTCAGATCAAGAGAGTTTAATAAAACAACTTGAAGCTGATATAAAATTTCTTGGTGGGATAAACATAACTACTCGGTTATTTGCTTGGATAGAGAATGAAAATTTGTTTGATCATGAGCAAGAAAGATATCATTTAGTCCGTAGTTTTTCACATGAGCCAATTGAACCTATAGCTTATCTCCTGAATCTTGCTGTAAAAAATTCTTTAAAATCATCTATATTCATTCCTGGTTCTCCATCAGAAACTTGGCAAAGATTAATTGAAACTTCTACTGCATTTACAGCAATATTTGATGTACAACCTTATAGCCAAATTGAAATATTTATCCAAAGAATAGACAATTTAGTTAAGTTTTTACACGATATTACAGTTTATGATAGTATATTTACTCTAACTCAATTGCGACCATCTGATGTTTTAAGAATTCTACGTGGTTTGTTGACGTGGATTGATAGAGATTTATTTACAACTACAACAGGGTTAAATTTAGAGCAAATATTTGATGTTATAGAGACAATTATTCAATCAGCAAATTATGATAGAAAGCCAACTTATTATGATTTTCAATCCCTGTCATCAAGAATGCCTAATATTTCTCACCAAAGTCTGAGAAAAATCTTAGATATTCTATCACATGAAAAATCTGCCAATCAAAACTTTAAATTACCCAATGATATTTTATCTGTAAATTTTCAATTTAAGCCTCTTTTAAAAACAAGTAACGACGAATATGTAATGTTAAATCCATCATGGTGTTCACCTGCTTTCTATGAAGCAATAGTTTCTCATCTCAAAGAATATTATGATAAAAACATCCATAGTACATTAGGAAAAAAGCTTGAGAAATTTATTAGACAGGAGTTCAGTAAAAAGGATATATCTTATTCTCATGGTTATTATGATAATGGGAAAAACACAGGAGGAGATTGCGATATTGTTGTAGAGACTAGTGATACCATTATATTGATTGAAGTCAAAAAGAAATCATTAACAAGAGAAGCTAGAAGTGGTAATGAGTTCGATATTTTTGTTGATATGGCTGATAGTCTTATAAAGGCACAAAGTCAGCTTTTAAACGCAGAATTATTAATTAGAACACGACCCGAAGGTTTGGAACTTGATACTGGTTCAACAATTCATTTAAATGATAGGAATATAGCAAAAGTTGTTATTACACTATTAGACTTTGGTGGACTTAATGATAGAAATGTTGTATTTTTACTTGAATCAATAGTAGGAAAACTAGAACAGGAAATCAGTGTTAACAGCTTAAAATTAACAACGAAAAAGGAAACCGAAACCAAACAGATTATAGAAAATATTCAAAAACGATTAAAAGAACTAAATAATTTACAATCTACTACTTCCAACTCTTCACCTTTTTTCAACAGTTGGTTTCTGAGTCTTCCACAGTTATTAGTTTTACTCGATAACGTAAATTCTAATGACTCGCTAAAAACAGAATTATGGAAAACGCGCAGCTTATCTGCAAGTACACTGGATTTTTATCGTGAATATTCATTTGCTAGAGATTTGCTAGGGTAAGGAGATAGAGAAATGATATACAAAGTTTATGATATCGTCGGTGAGTATGCCATCACCGTTGATGGTGGACAAAAGCTATATAATCAGATTCATCCATATTTATTACGTGGTGAAACTGTGGAATTAGATTTTTCAGGGGTAAAAGTTTTTGGTTCTCCATTTGTAAATTTTGCATTTGGTCAATTGTTGAAAGATATCCCAGCAGAGAAGTTACGTCAATTGCTTGAATTTATCTCTCTCAATGCTGATGGACTGGATGTTATAAATCATGTAATGGCTAATGCTAAACGATATTACTCTGATGAAAAATATCGAAATGCGGTAGATACTGTGATTACAGATATGGCTATAACTTTTTAACGTCCCAACATTTTATCTCGTAGATGCTTAATGCGATCGCGCAATTTTGCAGCTTCTTCAAATTCCATCTTCTTCGCTGCTTCCTTCATCTGTTTTTCTAAAATTGTAATTAACTCTGGAATATCTTCCACCGATAATTCATCTAAATGTTCATCAACCATTTTTAAATCAGTTGCATTTAACCGCCGGGAAGCATCTAAAAATGATAAAATTGAATTAGTTTGTTTTTTAATAATCGGTTGCGGTGTAATTCCATGCAATTTATTATAAGCCGTTTGAATTCCTCTTCTTCTATCAGTTTCATCAATGGCTTTAATCATACTACCTGTTAATTTATCAGCATATAAAATTGCCTTTCCTCTAATGTGACGGGCTGCGCGGCCGATAGTTTGAATTAGAGAACGTTCAGTCCGCAAAAATCCTTCCTTATCTGCGTCCATAATTGCAACTAACGAAACTTCAGGTAAATCCAAACCTTCCCGCAATAAATTTACACCGACTAACACATCAAAAACACCATTTCGCAAATCCTGTAAAATCTCAATCCGTTGGATGGAATTGATTTCTGAATGTAAATATCTGATTTTAATTCCCCTCTCTGCTAAATATTCAGTCAAATCTTCCGCCATGCGTTTAGTTAATGTAGTAATTAACGTTCTTTCTTGACGGTCAACTCGATCTTTTATTTCTCCTAATAAATCATCAATTTGTCCTTCCGTGGGACGCACAAATATTTCTGGGTCAATTACTCCCGTCGGTCTAATTACTTGTTCAATAATATTCTCTTCCGAAATTTCCAATTCCCAATTTCCTGGAGTTGCAGAAACGAAAATACATTGATTGACTTTTTGCCAAAATTCTTCGGCTTGCAAAGGACGATTATCCGCAGCACTGGGAAGCCGAAAACCATGATCTATTAATACTTTTTTTCTCGCTTGATCTCCATTATACATTCCGCGAATTTGGGGAACGGTAACATGAGATTCATCTATCACTAATAACCAATCTTTGGGAAAATAATCAATTAAACATTCTGGTGGTTCTCCTGCTTGTCTACCTGCTAAATGACGGGAATAATTTTCTACGCCGTTGCAATATCCCACTTCTCGTAACATTTCCAAATCATAACGGGTGCGTTGATCAATGCGTTGTGCTTCCACTAATTTACCCATTGATTCTAATGTTAATTGTTGCTGTTTTAATTCGGTGGCTATATCTTCACAAGCTATTTCTACTCTTTCTTTAGGAGTAACAAAGTGACGCGCAGGGTAGATATTTACTGCTTCTAAACTGTGGAGAATTTCCCCACTCACAGGATCTACATATCTAATTGCATCAATTTCATCACCAAAAAATTCCACTCTAATAATTCTATCTTCGTAAGCAGGAGAAATTTCTAAAACATCACCCCGAACTCGAAATTTTCCTCTCCCCATTTCGATATCATTGCGAGTATATTGAACTGCTGTTAAATCCCGTAAAACTTGACGCGGATCAATTTCCATTCCCAATTGTAACCGAATTGCGGCTTTGAGGTATTCCGCCGGCATTCCTAAACCGTAAATACAACTAATTGAGGCGACGACAATCACATCCTTGCGTTCAAATAAGGAACGGGTGGCGGAATGTCGTAACATATCTATTTCTTCATTAATCGCTGATGTTTTTTCTATATAAGTATCAGTAACGGGTAGATATGCTTCGGGTTGATAGTAATCGTAATAACTGACAAAATACTCAACTGCATTATGAGGAAAAAACTCCCGCAGTTCGTTACACAACTGGGCGGCTAATGTCTTATTATGGGCTAATACTAGGGTAGGTCTACCGACTTTTTCAATGACTGCGGCTATGGAAAACGTTTTACCGGTTCCTGTCGCACCCAGTAATGTTTGATAATGATTTCCTGTTTGAATACTAGCAGAAAGTTGTGCGATCGCTTGTGGTTGATCACCGGTGGGGACAAAAGGTGCTTGGAGATTAAAATCCATTATCTAGCTTCAACGTTACACCTAGCAATTCTACACAATTTCTCAGTTTTACGTTGGGCGCGAATTTTTTTTCGGGGTTTGGCTTGCAACATCGCCGGCGATGTGCTATATTAGTATAATCGAGTGGTGATAAAATTTTTATAGAGGCAAAAATTCCCATTATCATAGTATCACGCCTAGCGGCGCGAGTCAACCCCCAAAACCATTTAAATTCAAAATTTGATGATTCTGAAAACCTTGATACCTCGAATGGGTTGACAAAACCCTCGGTAAATAGGATACTAATTTAGTCGGGGGTCAAAATTTATGCCCTGCCGAATCTGTTGATTTTCATAGGAATAAGCCTAAATTGTCTAATTATGACCTTACAATCTTTACATTTGTTACTAGGCAAATTATTTGCATTAATTATTTTTTATGAGAGTAAAGAGAATAATTGTTATTACTTAGAAACTGATGATTGGAAGAAATATCAGCATTCAACAAATGAGATTACACTATCATATATCATATCTCGTGCAGAAAAATTGATTTTAGAAAAACAGATTAAAGATGTTTTTTACCTTTTAAAATCAATATCTATTATGTATTCTAACTTAGAAATACCAACCCGTTCGGTTCTAGTTGATAGCCACTTCAAAATGGGGTTATGGAGTAATTTACCAGATGATGAAAATTATATTTTATTAAACGATATTCAAGAAGAAAATCAATATAGTGATTCCGATGAAGAACTACCTGATCACGGAGATATATCTGATTATTATGGTACTTTAGTAGATGATGGGCAGTATGAATAAATCCTGTATAATAAATCAGGAGTATTTATGAAACCAGAATCTTTGCGTTTGTTACAACGTTTTTCTTTACCTCGCATTATACATTATATTGGATTTTAGTAGCTCAATAGTAAAAAAGAGGTTATTAAATGCCTGATCTACTAGCAGCAGATGTAAGCGTTGAAATTGATGGAACAGTTTATAACGGGCAATATACCGTTAACATGAAACTTCAGTCGCTTACTGTAATGTCTGAATATGGAGTAGAGACTACCGATACTTCATATCCATCACCTTCTCGGACACCATTGGAAAACAATAAAGGAAAGGCGCAGCTTGTCTTGCAGAGAATAGTAGAAAAATTCCTCGTGAGAACAAAGAAGAATTACTGATACTTTCCTCATAAACTCCCAGTAGCGGTAGGGGTGGGATTATAGCGATATAGTCCTGCTACCCGACCACAGCCTAGCCTTGATCATCCAGGTAATCGCAGAAACAACACAAAATCCTTCTGAATCTATTGTTAAAATCCTTGTAGTAACCGTTGAATAGAAATTTTAATTTCTGGAAATGCTAAGGGAGATATTTCGCCGAAGGTAAAGGCTAATTCTCTAGAATAATTACCATTTATTGGTTCTCTAAAGACTGTTAATTGTTGATTTTTTAAGTCTACTACCCAATACTCATTAATTAATGCAGCAGCATAAGTTTTGCGTTTTATTTCTAAATCTTTACTTAAAGTAGTTTTAGAATATTCGATTAACCAAAATATATTTTCAGGATAAGGATGATGACTGCGATAAATAGCCCGCAGTGGTTCAACTATTGCTAAATCTGGTGCTGGTTCTGAATTGCTATTAGGTATTGTAATCGGTTTTGCATCTCTTACCAGTGCTTTTGAACCGAGTAATTCCCGCAAATATTCAGCAGAATCAGTATTAATTTGCGCGTGTTCTGGTCCTTCCGGTGCCATGTTGATAATTTCTCCATTTAGTAGTTCAACTTGACGACCAGCTAAAAGGCCAATTTCAATCATACGATGATAGTCGTCTAAACTCCATTTAGCAATAGTAACTGTCATAGTTAGTTTTTCTAAAGCTAGGGTACAATTTTCATTTTAACTTGAATTTGATATAGCAGGGAACAGACTTGAAAGTCTTTTAGTTTATAGATTTTCTGGTCAATTGTCTATCTCATCCAAGTATATACCGCCATAATAGTCGGTTTTAACCGACTTGAGCTATTAGACAGGGAATTTATTCCCTGGCTTCTGGCTTCTGGCTGCGTTAAAATTTGTAATGAACCAAAGGCTGGTTGTGCATCCCGATTATATAAAAATAGTATCAGAACTGGTTAAAATAGAAAATAAATCTATTGCTGTTTTGAAATGATACCAGAAGCAAATATTGAAGATGTTCAAGAACCAATTACCAGCGCACCACCGGAAGTGAAGCAAATTATTGAGAAGGTATGGAGGTTGGAGAAAAGTCGGTTAGATAGAAAGAGTAAGGGTCATATTAATGATGATATTCTCACTATTGTGAAGGAAGCGGTACAATGAAGCTAACTTCGATTAAATTATGTAATTTTCGTTCTTTTTATGGGAAAACTCCAGAGATAACTTTGGCTGGTGGAGATGTTCGCAATACTACTATGATTTATGGTAGTAATGGCGCAGGTAAAACTAGTATTTTGAATGCGTTTACTTGGGTTTTATATGAAAAGTTTAGTGCGGCTTTTGCGTCAACGGAACAGTTAGTAAATAAACGCGCGATCGCAGAATCTCAACCTAGTCAACCTGTGGAATGTTGGGTGGAAGTTGGTTGGGAACATGAAGGTAATCGTTATCGCGCTACTCGTGGTTGTCGGGTTTATAAAAATGAAAGTGATGTAATCGAAGCTGGGAAAACTCAGTTAAAAATTCAAGTTGCTGGAGATGACGGAAAATGGTATTTCCCACTTCAGCAAGCTGAGGAAATCATTACTCAGATTTTACCAGCAAGTTTACATCAATATTTTTTCTTTGACGGTGAACGGATTGAAGAAATTGTCCGTTCTGATAATAAAGCGGAAATTTCCGAAGCAATTAGAACTTTTTTGGGTGTGGAAGTTATTGAACTTTCGATTAAACATTTGAAAGATGCTAAAAAGAGTTTAGAAACTGAGTTAAAACATATTGGTGACGCGGAAACTAAACAGTTATTGACTCAACAAGAAAAGCTGGAACTGGAAATTGCAACTATCAATAAACGTCAAATAGAAATAACGCAAGAATTGGAATATCAACAGACGTTTAAAAAGGAGGTTAGTAATAAATTACGAGACTTGAGTGCTGTTAAGGAATTACAGGAAAGAAAGCAAAGTTTAGAATCGCAAAGAGATAGTTTGCGAGAAGAGTTGAAGAAAACACGGGAGAATTTAAAAAAGACTATTTCCGCACGGGGTTATACTGTTCTGTTATCGGAAACTACGGCTAAGTTTCGGGAAATATTTACAGATTTAAAACAAAAGGGTGAATTAACAGCAGGAATTTCCCGGGAATTTGTCAATGATTTACTCAATAGTGGACGTTGTATTTGTGGTGCAGATTTAAGGGAAGGAACTCATACTCATTTTCATGTGAAGAATTTAATGAGAAAATCTGGTTCTTCAACTGTGGAAGAAACCGCAATTAGAATGAGCGCACAAGTTGATGAAATTGATAAACAAGCAGTTGATTTTTGGGAAGAAGCGGACAGGGAACAAGCCAGAATTCAACAGTTACGGGAAAATCTTAATCAAGTTGAATTGGAATTAGCGACTATTCAAGAACAACTGCGAAAAGATCCCAATGAGGAAATTAGCAGTTTACAAAAACGTCTTGATGAAATTGAAGCCAAAATTGATGAATTAAATCGAGAACAGGGTGCAAATCAACAGGAAGTTTCTCACCTGAAAACTGATACTGATGCTTTGATAAAACAAATATCTAAGCAGAAACAAAATGAGGAAAAACAATCTTTAGCACAACGTCGGATTAATGCTACTCAAGATGCTATTGAACGGTTATCAGAAGTTAAAAACCGTCAAGAAAATCAATTTCGTCTGCAATTGGAACAGCGAGTACAGGAAATTTTCTCAGATATGTCTTTTACTCCTTATGTCCCCAAGATTAGCGAAAAGTATGAGTTAAGTTTGGTGGAAAATACGACTGGAATTGAAGCACCAGTTGCAGCTTCGACGGGGGAAAATCAAGTTCTCAGTTTATCTTTTATCGCTAGTATTATTGATAAGGTGCGTGACTGGAGTGAGAAGCGAAAAATGATTATGCTTCCTGAAAGTAGCACTTTTCCGATTGTTATGGATTCTCCTTTTGGGAGTTTAGATGTTAATTCTCGTCGTCACATTGCGCGAACTATTCCTAAGTTAGCAAATCAGTTGGTTGTGTTGGTGACTAAGACTCAGTGGCGGGTGGAGGTTGAGGAGGAAATTGCTGATAAGGTTGGGAAGGAATATGTTTTGGTTTATTATTCTTCTAAGCCTAATTGTGAACAGGATTTTATTGAGTTGGGGAGAGAAAGATATGCTTTGGTTCGACAGAGTTTGAATGGTTTTGAATATACGGAAATTGTTGAGGTTGAACGGTAGAAGAGTAACGAACCACAGAGACACAGAGAACACAGAGGAAGAAAGTTTATGGTAGTTAGTTCTTTAGGTTTGGTTGGGATGAGTTTATGGAAGTTGTTGAATATCCTGATTATCAGCAAGGAAGATTTTATTTTTATCAAAATTACATGAGGGTAGAAATGTCACCAGTTGGTTCAATTCATGGAAACAATAATAATGTGAAGCTAAGTAGTGAGACAGAATTAATTACACAATGTCATTGCGAAGGGAACGAAGTGAAATGAAGCAATCGCAAGGGTTGTGATTGCTTCCCTTCGCTCGCAATGACTGTAAATATTTTTGTCCAATTACTTATTCAATGTAGTTTAACTCAAGATGATGGTGAGGTTAATCGCTGGTTGTTGCAAATTTTTAGTTAATTTGTTTTACGCAAAATTAGGAGGTAAATGTTATGATTGCTAATTTTGAGAAAAGTTATATGAGTCCTCTGGAGTATTTGGAATGGGAGGAACAGCAAGATATTAAATATGAATATATCAATGGTGAAGTTTTTGCTATGACTGGGGGAACTATTCCCCATACTACTATTGCTTTAAATTTGGCTTCTGGGTTAAAAAATCATTTGCGTGGGGGTAAATGTCGTCCTTTTATGGCAGATGCTAAAGTGGGTATATCGGAAAATGGTCCGTTTCATTATCCTGATGTCATGGTAAGTTGTGATGAACGGGATAAACAAGCTATTAAGTTTATTCAATTTCCTTGCTTAATTGTTGAGGTGCTTTCTCCGAGTACGGAAGCTTATGATAGGGGGGGTAAGTTTCAGCAGTATAGACGGATTGAATCTTTGCAAGAATATGTTTTAATTAGTGCTGATAAAATCGGTTTGGATTGTTTTCGCTTAAATGATAGGGGTTTATGGGAGTTACATCCTTTTGTTGAGGGTGATGATGTACATTTAGTTAGTGTTGATTTTACTTTTCCTCTTTCTCTGGTTTATGAGGATGTTTTTTGATTTTTTGTTTCGCGCAAAGACGCTAAGGAGCAAAGGCGCAAAGAATAAGGCAAGAGTGTGGTATCAGTAGGTTAGGTTTGGTTTATGATGTTAAGGGTGTATATTTTATAATTATGGCTGCAAATAGAATCAAAATTGCTCAGGATAAGGCTGAGTTGGTGAAGTCGTTACTAGCGTCTAAGGAAACACCGGGACTTTTCCAAACTTATGTGGAGGTGATGATATTTGCGGCAGCATTAGGAGTAAAGTATAAAAAAAGTGTTCCTCTGGGAGATACTACAAAAAGAGAGCCTTCTCCAATTCCACAAGAAAATTTTGCTTCACTGGGTTATGACAAAATTATCAAATTATTAGGAATTGTTGAGACAAGTGATATCCAAATACTTGCTTCTAGAGAAGATGTATATGAGGATAAACGGACTCAAGTATTTGAAGAGTATGCTAATGGGGGATTAGAAATATTACAAAGTGAATTGCGCGGAGTTGTTGATTATGAAATACAATTTCTATTGATTTTAAGAAAAGCAATAGATTATCAAGAAAATAATATAGAAGGAGAATTTAATTTAACTAGATTTTTAAAATAATCCATTTTGTTCGCGTTTTTATAAAGTAGTGAGATATGAATAGTCTTCGTTTTTATTGTGAAAAGTTTTCTAAGTTAAAAGTAAGTAGTAGCCGAAAACGTGGTAATGCTCAATATAAACCAATATTACTTTTAACCGTAATTGATTTGATTATGAAAGGAGTTATTACCAATAATCAAATTTTTGTCTCAGATGAATTAATTCAAGCTTTTAATAAATATTGGAATGTTATTGGCTCACAATCTTATAAAGGAGGTTTACACTATCCATTTTTTCATCTTCAAAATGAGGGATTTTGGCACGTACAAATAAAAGCAGGTTTTAATAATTTACAACCAAAAACAACTAACCAATTAAAACAGGCTGTTGAATACGCATATTTAGACAGTGAATTATTTAACTATTTACAAGATGAATCTTCTCGAAAAGAATTAATTGATGCACTTGTATCCGCTTTTTTCTCGGATAATGAAGATGAAATTGAAGAATTTTTACAAATTAATCAAACTTTTCAAGATTATCCAGAAGTAGAAAAACTAGATGATATTGAAAATTTACCTAACAACCCTAAATGGAGTTTAAAAAAAACACTAATTAGAAATGCCTTTTTTAGAAAAGCGGTTGTTTCTGTATATGATTGTCAATGCGCTTTTTGTGGTTTAAAAGTTACTAAAACTGGTAATCAAAATATTGTTGACGGCGCACATATAAAACCATTTTCTGCTTTTTATGACAGTAGAATACATAACGGAATAGCACTTTGTAAAAATCATCATTGGGCTTTTGATAGAGGTTGGTTTGCTGTTGACGATAAATACAAAATTATCGTTAGTAAAGAATTAGAAGAAGTATCTCCCCATGCTAGAACAATAACGGAATTTCATGGGGAAATACTCATATTACCGAAAGTAGAGAAATATTTTCCAGATATTGAAGCTTTACAATGGCATCGTCATCATATATTTCAGCCATAATTAGCTATTATTATAAAATAATCGGAAGTCCTACATCTTGCGGTTTTACCAACTTTCCATCAAAACCTATAGTTTGTTCTTCCATTGTCCTAGCATTAGCTAAAGCTTTACGTAAAGCCGTAACTTCCATTTTTTCAGTCATTCCTCCCAACATATAAATGAATAACTTCACAGCTAAATCTTTTCCTACTACCTGTACCCGCTTTTTATTGGGGTCATATAAAACCCCATACCATAAAGAGTGAGGATATTCCATACTACTAAAACCCCCTTGACGGTCAAATTTCTCCAACTTCTTAAAAATATCCGTCAAAGCAAAATCTTTTTTAAACACCAAAGTTCCCAAAGCTTGCGCTAAAGCAACTTGAGAAACTGGACGAAATAACATATTTCCCTCACCTCCGTCTTTTTCAAAATGGAAGCGCCGCAAAACAGTTGTATCTTCGTGTTCCAATATTTTATAACTGGGAAGATTAGCTAAATGATCAAAAAGTAGTCTAAAATCGGCAATTCCTTCCTGAATTTCTTCATTTTCTGGACGCATGGGAATTAACCCTTTTTCCAAAGGTTTCCAATGGGGGAACTTTTGCCCCAAATATCTTTCAGACATATCTTGTAAGGCTTGCAGAGTGGTTAAAACTGTAGAATTAGCGGCTACTGTGGCACTATTCCAATTAACACGGGGATTGCGATTAGGTTTTTGTTCTAAAAGTGGATGTGTAACGGCAATTTTTCGCGCTACAATAGCAAAACCATCATCTTCATTTAATTGTGCTAACTGACCTTTAGTTAAAGGTGCAGCCATCAAATTTACATGAACGAAAATTGATCTTACCCGTCGTTTTGCTTCTGTATGAGTTTCCCCGGTATTCACCGCACAAATAAATTCAATGCCAATTTTTTCTTTAGATAAACTTTGTAAATAAGCAGGTTCTACTTGATATTTCTCAATCAAATCAGATAAAGTAATAAAACTTTCATCAGCAGTTTTATCCTTTTTATAACGTTGGAGTTTACCAGATTTAATTAATTCCATTAAACCCTGTACACCCATTAATCTATGTTGACCATCTAAAGCATAAATTGTCACATTCTCTTCAGAAATATTCAGTAAACCGACTTTACTATCTTTATCTAAAGGTATAAAATCAGTAGTAGCTTTTTTAGCCCGTCCTTGACTATCCCACTCCGCTGCTTTGGGGTTATCTACCCAAGGTTGATTAATTACTACCAGCACAGCCGGAAATTTATGGTTTTTTCGCGCAGCTAAATACTGTACTAACGGTGCTTGACGCGACCAGTCAACAGGACGTTGTTGAATGTCATCAATACTATCAGCATCAATTTCAATATTCTCTGTCTCTGGGTTGTACTTTTTTTGCAGCAGGGGTAAACCAGACGCAAAATGTACCCGTCCCGCGAACCATTCCAATGTCACAGAACCTACATAAGCCTCAGTACCACCCATTTCTGTCTTTTGGACAAGAATTTGGTCTTTCTTCTCTAAAAACCTGTCTAGCAGTAAAGCTAATACCTGTTTATCCTGATTTTCCCGTTCTAAATACTCGTTAGCGAGTTGATTATTTAGTGTATCTGTATTATCATTCATGTTAATTTTTGAAAACTTAGTGACTAAATCTTGCTTTATTGTCCGAAAAAATGGATACTAGGGATGCGATTTTTAAAAATATGCTGCACGCATAGCTTAGATTTATTTATATACTAGATGATTCCATTCCCCCAAAGGGAAGTATTGATTCTATGTTCATGTATCCACAGGTAGGGAAAAATGACTACAACACAACAGCCAGAAAATAAAAATCAGCCGAATCGTACTGTACCAGAGTTAGTGGAGTATATCCAAGCTTTGACGACAGAAATTCAAGAATTGTATTGTTTAGATGAGATACCTTGGGTAGTAGGCTATTCAGGTGGAAAAGACAGCACTGCTACTTTACAGCTTATTTGGAATGCAATTTCTGGACTTCCAGCGGAAAAAAGAACTAAACCAATTCATGTAATTACGACAGATACAGGTGTAGAAAATCCCTATGTTTCTGCTTGGGTAAAAAGCTCATTAAAACAAATGGAAGTAGCGGCTGAAGAGCAAAAAATGCCAATACAACCTCATTTGCTGCAACCAGAAACTAAACAAACATATTGGGCAGGTTTAATTGGTAAAGGCTACCCAGCACCGCGCAATAAATTCCGCTGGTGTACCGGACGGCTAAAAATTGAGCCTTCTAATCTTTTTATTCGTGACGTTGTGAGAGCTAATGGTGAAACAATAGTTATTTTAGGAACTCGCAAAACTGAAAGCATAACTCGCGGTTTGATAATGATGAAACGTGAAGCAGGTCGGGTCAGAGAGCGTCTTTGTCCTCATCCTAATTTGATAAATTCTCTACTTTACACACCTATTGAAGATTGGCGAACTGATGAAGTTTGGCTATATTTAATGCAGTTTTCAAACCCTTGGGGATATAGCAATAAAGATTTATTTACTATGTATAGAGGTGCAACAGCAGATAATGAATGTCCTTTAGTTGTTGATACTTCTACTCCTAGTTGTGGAAGTTCTCGCTTCGGTTGCTGGGTTTGCACATTGGTTAACAGTGATAAATCTATGCAAGCAATGATTCAAAATGATGAAGAAAAAGAATGGTTACAACCATTAGTTGATTTTCGTGCTGAATTAGATGTTGACCGTGACCGCGAAAAAAGAGATTTCCGTCGTATCTGGGGAGAAGTTCAATTATTTGAACGTAATGTAAATGGTGAAGCATCTATTGAACCTATACATGGTCCATATACAAAATATTGGCGAGAATATTGGTTAAGAAAATTATTAACAGCGCAAAAAGAAATGCGTGAAAATGCGCCCGAAAATATGCGCGATATTACCCTTATTTCTCAAGCAGAATTGAGTGAAATTCGCCGAATATGGTTAGAAGAAAAACACGAATTTGATGATAGTGTCCCCCGCATATACGAAGAAGTCACAGGAGAAGTATTTAAAGATCCTCGTCCTGGTGCAGATCAAAGCATACTTGGTAGCGATGAATGGGGAGTATTAGAAGAAATTTGTGAAGGTGACGGAATGCACCTAGAATTAATGGCCAGACTATTAGATACAGAAAGACAATTTAAGAAAAAAACTCGCCGTGTGGGTATCTACGAAAGCCTAGAAAAATGCTTTGATACAAGTTCCCGTTCACCAGAAAAAGCGATCGCAAATGCCCATTTAAAACGGGATTTAAGACAAGCAGCATTAGAAGGTGATGTTGCCACAATTCGGGAAAAATTCAAACAATTAAGTTTAGGAGATACCGCCGAAAAACAAGAGAGTAAACCACAAACTTGGGCTAACTTCAAATATGCACAAAAGAACCCAGATGATAACCCAGACCAATAGAATATCCTCCCCACCCTCGTTCCTAGCCTCTGGCTGGGAATGCCAATCTTGAGGTTCTACCTCAACTCATTATAACCGAGGCAGAGCCTCTTGACAACATTCCCTGTCAGAGACAGGGAACGAGATAAATATCTCCTTTCTCTCTTTCTCTGTGTCCTCTGTGCCTCTGTGGTTCGTTTAAAAAAACTAGAATACCCAACCCAAAAACCCATGATCTTCCTAGAATTAGTCCTGCAAAACTTCGGTCCTTATGCTGGAAAACAAATCATCAACCTCAACCCCGAAATTGACGAAGATAACGCCCGCCCAATTATCCTTTTAGGAGGAATGAATGGCGGCGGAAAAACCACCCTTATGGATGCCATTCGCCTCGCATTATATGGACAACGCGCCCAATGTTCAACCAGGGGAAATCTGAGTTATAGTGATTTTTTAACCCAATGTGTAAATAGTAAAAGTACCCCCACAGAAAAAACCAGAATTGAATTAGTTTTTGAACATATCGAAGAAGATAGACCAATAAAATATCGCGTTGTCCGAACTTGGGAAAAAAATCCTAAAGACGGAAAAGACCAATTAGGAATATTAGGAGATGATGAAACATGGCCAATTGATTCATTAGTAAATATTTGGGATGAATATATAGAAAATATTTTACCTTTAGGTATTTCTAATTTATTTCTCTTTGACGGTGAACAAGTTAAAGAACTTGCAGAACAGGAAATACCCCCGCCCATAGTTGTAGATGCTATTAACGGACTTTTGGGTTTAGAATTAGCTGATAAATTGGCAATTGATTTAGAGATATTAGTAAATCGCAAAAAACGGGAATTTGCAGATACTAAAGATTTAGAAAAATTAGCAGAAATAGAAACCCGACTTCAGGAAAAACAGGCAGAATATGAAAACAATCAGATAAAACTAGCAGATATAAATATTCAAGTTACAGAATTAGAAAAAGTTCATGAAGAGGCTTTAGATAGATTTGTGAATGAAGGTGGTAAAATTGCTGCTGAACGTAGTCAGTTGGAACAACAAAAGGAAGAGAAAATTAAAGTTGCGAATAATGTCCGTGAATCTTTGTGTGAACTAGCTGCTGATGTTTTACCTTTAGCCTTAATTAGTCCTTTATTATCTCAAGTGCAAAGACAGGGAGAAAAAGAACTGAAAACTCAACAAATTCAATTAGCGAAAGATGTCTTAATTGCTAGAGATGAAAGATTATTGAATTGGCTACAACAATTAAATCTAGAAACTAATAAACTTACTAATATTCAATCTTTTTTAGCTGAAGATATCAATAACTTATATACTAATAACTTATCAACAGAAAATAATTGGTTAAATGGAGATGAAGAAAGTTTAAGTTTACTTGACAATATAACTTATCGTTTACAGGTTTCCCAAAACACCGCCCAAAAGCAATTAGATGAATTAACTAATTATGAAGAAGAAATCCTCACCTTAGAAAGACAAGTACAAACTGCGGCTGCACCCGAAGAATATACAAAACTACAAAAAGCAGTAAAAGCAGCACAAACTGAATTTAATAAAATTAAATCTCAGTCAGACATAATGACTCAAAAACTGATAGAATTAGATACAGAAACCAAAAAATTGAGACAAGAACTAAATGAATATACTGTACAAAATATCAAATATCAAAATAGTGAACATATTATTGATTCTGCATTAAAAGTTCAACAAACATTAAAAGTATTTCGAGAAAGATTGACTTTGAGAAAATTGAATAAATTAGAAGAAGAAGTCAAAAACTGTTTTCTATATTTATTACATAAATCAGACCTAGTACATCGCATAGCTATTGATAGTAAAACCTTCGGCTTATCATTATATGATTTAAACGGAAAACAAGTCCCCAAACATCGGCTTTCCGCCGGTGAAAAACAACTATTAGCGATCGCATTTTTGTGGGGATTAGCCAAAGTATCAGGAAGACGCTTACCCATAGCCATAGACACCCCATTAGGAAGACTAGACTCCTCCCACCGCAACAACCTAGTAGAAAGATACTTTCCCTCAGCCAGCCATCAAGTAATCCTCCTTTCCACCGACACCGAAATTGGCAAAAAAGAATACCAAAACCTCCAAGAAACCGAAGCCATAGCCCGCGAATACCTACTCCAATATAACTCCAACAAAAGAGAAACCACAATCAAAGCCGGTTATTTTTGGTAATTGGTGATTGGTAATTGGTGATTGGTGATTGGTAATTGGTGATTGGTGATTGGTGATTGGTGCTTGGTGCTTGGTGATTGGTTGAAATAAAATTTATGGGAAGACCGGATTTTGAAGAGTTACAAGTTTATAAGTTATCAGAAAAATTAGCAAATGAAATTTGGAAAGTAGTTATGGGATGGGATAATTTTGCTAAAGATACTATTGGTAAGCAGATTGTTCGTTCAGCAGATAGCATTGGAGCAAATATAGCAGAAGGTAGAGGACGTTACAATATTCAAGACAATAAACGCTTTATTAAAATTGCTAGAGGTTCTCTAAATGAAACAATTCATTGGATGCGACTTGCTTATGTTCGTAAATTATTAACAGTTGAACAAGTAAATATTCTCAAACCGTTAATAGAGGAACTTTCACCCAAATTAAATGCTTACTTAAACTCATTGGGAACTGGAAATAGTAACAAATAAGTTTTCCTCACCAATCACCAATCACCAATCACCAATTACCAATTACCAAAATGGAATCACCAATAGAAAGAATCAAACTCTCCCAAACAGCCAAAGAACAACTCCTCAAACTCAAACGCAGCACCAAAATAGAACAATGGAACATATTATGTCGGTGGGCGTTTTGTCGTTCCCTAGCAGAAACCGCTGCACCTTCCCCCGTACCTATCCCCCAAGATAGCAACGTCGAAATGACATGGCGGGTTTTTGGGGGAGAAATGTCCGATATTTTACTTTTAGCCCTCAAACAACGCTGCTACAACGACGGATTAGATACAGATAGAGAAACCCTAATTACGCAATTTCGCTTACATTTACATCGAGGTATTGGTTACTTAGCCGGAGATCAGAATATTAAGAAAATTGAAGATCTAATTGAACAGGCCACAAAAAAAGTAAAATCCTGATTTTGCACTTATTGTATGAAAGAAATTCAAGCACTCCGACAGGCCTTCCAAAGCCAGAAAATGGGTGCTTTATTATTACTAGGTTTTGCATCAGGTTTACCACTATTCCTCACGAGTAGAACCCTACAACTATGGATGCAAGATGCCAAAGTTGATATTGCCAAAATCACCTTATTTGGTTTATTAAGTTTACCTTATTCCTTAAAATTTCTCTGGTCGCCGCTATTAGATAGATTTACACCACCATTATTAGGTGGGAGAAGAGGTTGGTTAATTATTACCCAAATTGGGTTAGTATTAGCGATCGCTGCCCTTGCCCTTCAACAACCAGCCCAAAGCGAACAAGTATTACAAATCCTCGCCATCAATTGCCTGATTATTACCTTCCTCAGCGCCACCCAGGACATCGCTGGTGATGCCTACCGGACAGACATTTTAAACCCCCTAGAGGCGCAACCAGGGGCATCTGTGTGGGTATTAGGCTACCGGATCGCCCTATTTATTACCAGTTCCCTCGCCTTAGTGTTAGCAGATTATCTACCTTGGAATGTAGTATATTTGCTCATGGCAGTGATTATGACGGGAAGTATATTTACCACCTTGTGGTCGCCCGCAGAACACAAACTACAAGATAAAACACAACTAGCCCCCATTTCTAGCCAAGACGTGATTTTTATAGTCATGATCACGTTACTAGTAGCAGGGTTAATAGCTGGCGTTTTTGTCGGCTTCATTCCCCAACCTGTATTTTATTGGTTATTAGCAGGATTATTAGTGGCTTGGATAACGACATCCGTATTATTACCAAACTCCCTCCTAAATGAAGTTAGCGAAGATAGTCCACCTGAAAACTTACAAACAGCTATTTTCCTACCTTTCAAAGAATTTTTTCACCGCTTTGGTATCAAACAAGCGAGTTTAACACTAGGTTTTATATTACTTTATAAACTAGGTGATTCCCTCGTCGGCATCACAGCCAACTTATTTCTGAGAGAAATAGACTTTACCAAAACCGAAATCGGCGCAATTCAAGCTGGGATGGGATTTCTTGCCACCACTGTCGGCGTATTAGCTGGGGGTGTGATCATGACCAAAATTAACTTAAATCGCAGTTTGTGGGTATTTGGAGCGCTGCAATTATTGAGTAACTTAGGTTATTATGCCCTAGCGATCGCTCATAAAAAAGATTATTCCCTGTTAGTCATAGCCGTAAATATTGAAAACTTCTCTGCTGGATTAGTCACAGTCGCTACAGTCGCCTTTTTAATGCGTCTCTGTAACCACCGATTCACAACCACCCAGTTTGCGTTATTCTCCAGCCTCATGGCCATTAGTCGAGACGTACTTTCCGCACCCGCAGGAAGTTGGGCAAAAGCCACAGGTTGGCCGACATTTTTCTTACTTTCTCTTGTGGCGGCGCTACCTGGTTTGCTACTATTACCTATTGTTGCCCCTTGGAATCCCAAAGTATTGGCAGCAACTAGACCAGGACTAGAAGAAGAAGATATATGGGAACACAAGTAGTTATTCTGGTCGGTACATTCGTTCTGATAGTCACAGGTCTATTACTGGGCTATGTCCTCTCACAATTAGTTTTACAGAATCTGGCTTTTAATTTCCTCACACTCTTGGGAACTATTAGCTTGATTCTAATTTTTGGGACACTTTATTACGTATTATTTTGGCAACTGCGCCGTGAACCGCTGCAAGTCATCAGTCCCACCATCCCCAACCAACCAGATGAAGAAGTGACCGGCAACTACCTCAAAAATCGCCTCATCGCTAGATTATCTGGGGACGTAGCGGCAGCGGAAAGACTAATTGAACAAGCCAAACAAAACGTTCCGGGAATGCCCGAAAATTGGTACTGTGAAAAAGTCTTAAATGAATTAGACCAGGATCAGCAATCATAGCCATGCTTTGCTAAACCCAAATAATTGCTAGAATCAATTCAATAACTTCTGCTATTTATTTACAATCAACAACATGGCTATTCTTCGTCAATACATCGCCCCAATGCTGGCAATCTTGATATTTACCTTTGCCTTAGTAGCAGTCAGCGCCCGCATCTTTTTACCCTCCGATATGGCAGCCCCTGCCCCCATTGGGATAATAATTAAGTAATTGGGGAATAGGTCTATTGTGAATTTACTTCCAGGCTATTCTTTTCGCCAAGGTTCTACTCTCGATAAAGCCCTCTTGGTTAAGTTTATGCAAAGGAGTTACCAAGAACAATTCCCTGATCAAGATTTTTCCCACTTGGCACATACAGTTGAGCAATACTTCTGTCGTGATACCCCTGTATGGTGGGTTTATGAAGAGGTGGGGGAGGTAGGGGAGGTAGGGGAGGAAATTCTTCACCAATTACCAATTACCAATTACCAATCACCCGTAGCTTGTTTATGGGTGGGGAATGCGATAGATCAGGTTAGTGGCGATCGCCATCCGCACATCTTTCTCCTCTACGTCATCCCAGAATATAGACACAGAGGCATTGGTAAAGGATTGATGGCTTATATAGAAGATTGGGCTACACAAAAAGGTGATCGCCAAATCGGACTACAAGTATTTCAATCAAATACACCCGCATTAAATCTTTATCATCAACTTGGTTATCAAGAACAATCCCTCTGGATGGTAAAATCACTTGAGTTAGGGAACTCTTAACAGGGAACAGGGAACGGGGAATAGGGTTACAGTGAAATAATTATGTACGACGAATACGAACTCAGCCTACTCGATACCGAAGTGGAGCTAGGAAGCCCCTTAGATAAAATAGAACCACTTGCTGATGAATCAGAAGTGGAAAAACCTGATCCCGAATTAATGCTGGTACTTTTAGAAAATCCCCAGCCTCAACAACGGATGTTAGCAGCGCGTGCTTTTTGTGATATTCAAGATGAACGGGCAACACCTTATCTCATCCATCTTTTAACAGATAATTGTCCCCTAGTGCGAGTCAGTGCAGCTTACGGTATTGGTCGCAACCCCGCCAAGGAAGCCGTAGAACCGTTGATTATGCAACTTAACCGCGATTTTAATGGTTATGTTCGTAAAGGTGTAGTTTGGGCTTTGGGTAATTGCCGCGATCGCCGTTCCTTAGCACCCCTCACTAATGCCCTGAGAACCGATATTCCCGCCGTCCGTCTCTGGGCAGCCAGCGCCCTAGCACAGATGACAGAAGTAGGTTATGAAGCCATCGTCGGCGCAATTCCTGCCCTAATTGAAGCCTTAGTTACAGACCCCATCGCCGCTGTGCGAAGTAACTCCGCTTGGACAATTGGCCAGCTTTGTAAAGAACTACCATCTAACGTCGTCTATGCCACAGCTATAGACGCATTAATCCAAGCTTTTGCCGAAGATAAAGACTTAGGAGTGAGAGCAGATACCAAAGCCTCACTTCTAGGCGTAGGAGATCCTCGCGGTTTACAATTAATCGAAACCCTCGAACAAGAAGGATGGTTTTAGACAATTAAAAATTAACAATTAAAAATTAAAAAAAACTTCTAAATTCTCTCCCCTGACCGTCAGAAAATGACTGATTGCGTCCCTGTTGTTTAGCTCGATAGAGTGCTTGATCAGCTTGTTCAATCAGGTTTGATGGTGATAATTCGGAAGTAGGTATCAAACTGCTAATACCGATACTAATAGTAACTATATTACTTACTTTCGAGGCTTGATGAGGAATTGCTAAATCTTGAATTGCAGTATGAATTCGTTGAGCGATCACCATCGTCCCATCAATGTCCGTATTGGGTAAAATAACCACAAATTCTTCCCCACCATAGCGAGCCAATAAATCCGCCGGACGGAATATAACCTGTTGTACAGACTGAGCAATTTTGATCAAGCATTCATCCCCTAGTAGATGACCGTAGGCATCGTTATAGCGTTTAAAATAATCAACATCAAATAACAATAAAGATAAAAATTCCTGTTCTCGGTATAGTCGCTGCCATTCTTGCTCTAAACGATGATCAAAACAGCGACGATTGGCAATTTGCGTTAACCCATCAATATTGACTAGTTTTTCCAGTTCCTGATTTGCTAATCTGAGGTTATATTCTGCTTCTCGCAAGGCTAATTCTACTTCCTTGCGTTTGCTGATATCTTGGGACGTTCCTAAAGTTTGCTTTAGCCTACCATCCGCAGTTCTAGAAAACACCATATCTCGACTATAAAGCCAACACCATTGCCCTTGAGCATTCTTAACGCGATACTCTATTTCCACGAACTCACGATCTTGCAGACTATGAAGCTGTTGCATGGACTGATAGACCAGATATAGATCATCGGGATGACAAATAATAGGAAACAAGTTAGCTCCCATGGACTGAATCGCTGTGGCAGAATAGCCCAATGTTTCCGCAACAGAACGATTTATGTAAACATTACGCTGTTCGATATGGTCGTAAATATACAGTAGGTTTGGCGTTAGTTCTGTAATCTTTTCAATAAAATGCTGACTCGCTCGCAATTGATCTTCTACTTGTCTGCGCTCAGTCATGTCTTGGGTTGTGCCAAACAGCCGAATCACTTGTCCTTGGGCATTGAGTTCGGCCTTGCCTCTAGCTTCTGTATACTGAAAAGAGCCATCTGCCTTGACAACCCTCAGTTCCAATTGATAGGATTCTCCTGTAGAGAGCGATCGCTCAACTGCCTGGTGTAACTGTTCGGCATCTTGGGGATAGTAAAGCCGGAGAATTTCTTCGTAAGTAGGTTCACCCAGTGTCTGGTCACGTCCTAAAATCTGGAATAGCTGAGTAGACCAAGTAATTTTACCTGTGATCACATCATAGTCCCAGTTACCAATGTGAGCAAGCTGCTGGGCTTCTAACAACATAGCTTCACTTTTGTGCAAGGCGATTTCTGTCTTTTTGCGTAAACGAAGTTCATCGTAGAGATCGCTAACATCTCTGATGACACCAATCAGACAATCCTGTTCACCCAAGTATTGCACCTTAGCTGAGATGAGAACGGTTTTAGTTTGCTGGGAGTGAGTACAAATTACCAGTTTAAAATTGAGGATACTGCCTTCATTAATTAGTCTCTCTTTGAAGTGGTGTAAATTCTCTATATTCTTCCACAATCCTAATTGCCCACTGGTTTTGCCAAGGATATTTTCTGGTGTATCTCCCCAAAATTGGCAAAAACTTTCATTAACATTCAAAAATTTTCCTTCTGCTAAGGTGGCAATCCAAACAGGGTCAGGAGTAGTATGAAAAATGGTCGAAAATTTAGTTTCTGATTCCTGAAAAGCTTTTTTGACTTGAGTGGACATCTGGTTAAAGGATGTTGCTAAAACCTTGAGTTCTGCAATTGTTATATCTTAAGATAAAGACTCTTGCCATACTCCTTTGGACATAGCTTGACTAGCTCGACTCAAGCGTAAAATTGGTTTAGCTATCCAGTTTGCAGTGAAACTACCCGTTCCCACAGCAATTAGCAGTGATAAACTACAAAGAATCAGGGTTCTGTGGGCATTAGCATGAATTTCTGCCATAAATTCCGATTTCGGAATCACCGTCACCACGAGCCAATCTAAGCCGTAATCGTCGCGGTATGGTGTCACTCTCACAAAGGGTTTTTGTGACAAAGACGGGTGAAAAAGTTGGGTTTTGGAGATAGCTTGCAAATTGCCAAACCGCTGGATTAAATCCTGAGTTATGTCACGAATCACAGGTTCACGGCTATGCAGGGCTTGTAATCTTGTCGCTTTGCCATTGACAATAGGGGCAGAAGATTCACCTTGGGAACTAGCAACAATCAACCCTGATCGCTCGATAATAAAAATATGACCTGGTTTTCCATCATCCAGTTTTTTCAGAAATTCACTAATTTGCGAAAGTTCGAGATCAATACCAAGTACACCTAGCAACTTTTTTTGTGGATCGTAGACAGGAGTGCTGGCGGAAATGCAGATCCGACCAGGTACATTTGCCCATGTATAAATAGAACTCCAAATCGGTTTACCAGCTTTGGCAGCATCTAAGTACCAGGCAGCATTATTATATTGCGGGTTTTTGAGAGTAGCTACTAACTTGAGGCGATTTCCTTGGTTATCTACTGAGTAGCTGAGGCTTTTGCTTTGGTCCGATATGGGAATTTCTCCAATGTCGAATTTATTACCCAGCCCATAACCAGCACCGATAAATCCTCCCTCTTTAGTGCCAAAGTTAACATAGGCAAAATTGAAAGATCGCACCTGACGATAAAAATATTTTCCCAGGGCGTTAAAATCATTTAAATCTAAGACTCCTGACTCGAAAGCATCTACATTAGTGCGGTTGATTTCCTGGGCTTTGCCTAAATAACTATCTAAATGTTGTTCAATGCGATTATCTATCTCGGTAATTAATTGATCTGCTAGATTTTCCACAGCCTCCTGTCCACTACGATAGGAAAAATAACCCACCAGTGTTACTACTACCACGGTTTGCAAAACAAACGGCACTATCAACAAGGTTTTTAGCGGGACTTTGATGAATATTTTAGCGAACCAATTAAGAGAGGGAGAATTCATAAAACCTCGCGGTAAGTGGGAAACGAGCCGCCCAAACCCTCTTCACTCTTGCCTCTTGCCTCTTGCCTAGTGCCATAACGACGATTTTCAATGCTAACCTACTTAAATCTATTCTAACCATTAGGATAAATAAATAAAGATTTATTGGTCAATAAGAGCTTCTGGAATTCTAATGCAGGTAATGGTGGACTACAGATAAAGCCTTGAATAGCATCACAGTTATTTTCTCGTAAAAATGCTAGTTCTGCTTCAGTTTCTACCCCTTCAGCAATAATTTTTAGCTGCAAATCATGTCCTAGTTGAATCAAGTTTTTTGTAATTGCTGCTTTGCGGTAATCATCATTAATATTTTGGATAAAATCACGATCAATTTTGAGTGTATCCATTGGTAATTGCTTGAGAGTAAGCAATGAATTATTACTAACACCAAAATCATCCAGGGCAATCTTTACCCCTAAAGAGCGTAGTTTATTCATAGCTACTCTTGCCATATCCACATCTTCCATAATCATTCTTTCTGTTAGTTCAAGCTCTAAACAATTTGATTGAATATTATGGCTAGATATCAAATTGATAATTTGGGGAATTAAATCTGGTTGATTAAATTCAATTGATGCAAGATTAACCGCTATGGTTAAGTTATAAATGCCAATATCTTGCCAAGTTTGCATTTGCTGACAAACTCTATTTAACACCCATTTACCTATATCAATAATTAATCCATTGGTCTCTGCTAAAGGAATAAATTCCTGTGGTGATACTCTTCCTAGTTCCGTATTTGTCCAACGTAATAGACTTTCTGCGGCGGTAATTTTGCCAGTATTAATATCGGTAATTGGTTGATAATGAAGCTCAAAATCTGCAAAATTTTTCTCTCTTATTGCTATTTTTAAATTATTTAAAACCAACTGCATTCTTGGTGTTAATTTATTAATATTAGCCAATAAATTCTTCTTTAAATTTGCATAATTTTTCAACTTATTTAGGATAGCACTCAATAATTCAGCCCTGGTAAATGGCTTAGTCAGGTAATCATCTGCTCCTATATTCATCCCTTGACGGAAATCAGATTTAGCCGAGTTAGCAGTTAAAAAAATGAAAGGAATAGTTGATATTGATGGCTCTTGCCGCAATGCTGTTAATACGCCATAACCGTCTAATTCTGGCATCATCATATCACAGAGAATTAAATCTGGATATTCTGACATAGCCATATTTAAGCCTATTCTCCCATTAGCAGCAGCAACAACTTCAAAATTCTCAGATTCTAGCAAATCTAATAGATGTTCCCGCACTGATTTTTCATCTTCAATAACTAAAATTTTTGTCTTTCTATTCATTAGTCAGTTGCCAGTTGTCAGTTGTTATACTCAAAACGGTTGGGACATGGACTTTTGTAAAATCACGAAAAACCTAGATTTGTAGGGGTTTAGCATTGCTAAACCCCTACCCGCTTAAATCAAATAATTAAGCCGTGTTGAGTATGGTTGTCGAATAGGAAAGACTTTGGTAAATCATCAATCCTATTGAAGACAAGTATTGATTAATTCCTCAACTCCTGCCACAGGGAAAATACTGACATTTAATTGTTGGGATACTTCTGCAACCGTCATATCATCTAAAAATACCAGTTCCCCATGTTTAAGCATGACACTAGGTAATAAAATTCCCTCTCCTAAATCTTGTCCTTGAAGATTTAACAGTAAATCATGTCCCGTTAATAACCCAGTAACACTGATACTCTGTCCCCAATAATCGCTACATAAAGCCCGCATATTCACTTCTAACCCTTCTACAGTATTTAATTGTTGTACCAGGGGTTGAAATGCTATTTCCACTGCATTACCGACAACCCAAGTCAATCTGCGTTGGTTGGTAATTTTCGGTGGTAATAACTCAGTTGCAGTTTGGGTAAATTGTTTAATAAATAAGCGAATTGAACCCACACCATTATCAATTTGGGGATACTCTTCATATTCAGCTTCGCTAGGTAATTCTTCCCCGGCAATTAAAAACCATTCATCAGCTAACCACACTACACTAGAATTATATTTTTTGCGAAATTTCTGAGAGAGTAATTTAACTTGAGAAATTACCTCTTGTGCTTTTTCCTTAGTTACAGGTATGAGTTCATCTTCCTGGGGACGAAATCGCGTTAAACCCACGGGAACAACTGCTATTGATGCTACTGTTGGTAATTCTCCAGGATGAAAAGATGTTAGATCTTGTAATGTCTTTTCTAAATGTTCACCATCATTTATCCCTGGACAGACAACAACTTGAGCATGAATTTGTAATCTTCGTTCTTGAAACCAGCGAATTTGTGATAATATTTCTCCACCCCGATTATTTTTTAAAAGTCTAATTCTTATATCTGGTTCTGTAGAATGCACGGAAACATACAGAGGTGATAATCGCATTTGTTCAATTCTTTGCCATTCTTTCGCGGTTAAATTCGTTAAAGTTAGATAAGAACCATATAAAAAGCTTAATCGGTAATCATCATCTTTTAAATATAAACTAGTCCGTTTTCCCGGTGGTTGTTGATCAATAAAGCAAAAGGGACAACGGTTATTACACTGAATTAAACCATCAAATAAAGCTGTTGAAAATTCCAGTCCTAAATCATCATCATAATCTTTTTCAATTTCGACATGATGGGTTTTCCCTGTCGCATCTAAAACTTCTAGTTCCAGAATTTCATCAGCGCACAAAAATTGATAATCAATTAAATCACGAGGTTGTGTGCCATTAATGGCCACAATCGCATCACCGGCTGTAAAGCCAATTTCCTCCGCAATTGAGTCAGCAAGCACCTTGGTAATTTTAGCAGGTTGAATGGTAGTCATGAGTTAGTTGTCAGTTGTCGGTTGTT